>JBMTWK010000253.1:0-5335 GCA_049452395.1 Prochlorothrix sp.
TTACTGGGAAGGAGCGGTGCAATATCGGGGAACCCAGGGCGATCGGGATCTCCAGGGCCAGGGTTACGTTGAACTGACGGGCTATGCTGATCCGATGACCCGGCTGTTGGCTAGCCCTTCACCATCGGGTCCAGCTTACCGATAGGATTGTTGGGGACTGGACAGATCTAAGCTCGATCTCACTCCGGTTTAACCCCAATCTAACCCCAATCTAACCCCGATCTAACCCCGATCTAAGACCTCAATCATGCCAAACTTGCCCATGCCAACACTACCGGACGCTGTGGTTCAGGGGTTTGAACGTTTAAGCGAAGAGACCTCCCGCGCCCTAGCCCAGCAGATTCAAATTGCCCCCGTCACCACGGATCTCCAAGCGGAGCAGATCGCCACTGCCTATGTCCAAGCTGGACCAGTCAGCGATCGACCACCACTGCTACTAATTCCCGGTTTTGATAGCTCCCTGCTGGAATATCGGCGCTTATTGCCCCGACTAGCGCAAGAGCAGGAAACCTGGACGATCGATCTCCTGGGCTTTGGCTTTACCGATCGCCCCCCCGCCCTCCGCTACAACCCCGCCAACCTGCAAACGCACCTCTACGCCACCTGGCAGCAGCTCATCCAGCGGCCTGTGATTTTGGTGGGGGCTTCCATGGGCGGAGCGGCCACGATCGAGTTTGCCCTGGCCTACCCCGAAGCCGTGGCGGGGCTGGTGTTGCTGGACAGTGCCGGGGTTAAGAATGGCCCCACGATCGGCAAGTTTCTGTTTCCGCCCCTCGATCGTTGGGCTGTGGAGTTTCTGCGCCGCCCCGATGTTCGCCACAATATCAGTCGATCGGCGTATCACACCCCCGACACCTACGCCACCCCCGATGCCGACACCTGCATGATGCTCCACCTGCTGATGCCCCACTGGGACACCGCCCTCAAGTCATTCACCAAGTCCGGCGGCTACCCCTCGGTTAAGCAGCAACTCAAAAACCTGAAAGCACCAACCCTGGTGGTGTGGGGCAAGCAGGACAAGATTTTGGGCACGCAGGATGCCACGGTGATGGCCCAGGAAATTCCCACGGCGGATCTGGTCTGGATTGACAGCAGCGGCCATGTGCCCCACCTAGAGCAGTGTGAAGCCGTGGCCCAAGCCATTCTCCACTTTGTCCAGGGCATCACCTCTGCACCTGCACAATAGGACCGGCAGAGGCATGGCCCCGACCCCACTCTCCTCCTTTCACCTGCTCCTCCATCACACGATGCACCGGATAGGGACGCTATGGCGCTTTATATTTACTGGGGGGAAGATAATTTTGCCCTATTGCAGGCGATCGAAGCCCTCAAACAAAAAACCCTCGATCCCACCTGGGAAAGCTTCAATTTTGATCGCATTCCGCCGGATTACCCCGAAGGTGCCATCCATGCTTTAAACCAGGCCATGACTCCCCCCTTTGGCCTGGGGAAGCGCCTGGTTTGGCTGGATAACCCGCCCCTGTTGCAGCAGTGCTCTGAAGCCTTGTACGAAGAGCTAGAGCGGACCTTGCCCCAGTTGCCAGACACAACAGAACTGGTGATGAGCAGCGATAAAAAGCCCAATGGTCGCCTAAAATCGACTAAATTACTGACCAAACAGGGGAAGGTTCAGGAGTTTGCCCTTATTCCTCCCTGGAAAACGGAATTAATCGAAGATCAGGTGCGACAAGCGGCCAAGGCGATCGGGGTCAAACTCAGTCGCCCAGCGGGGGAGTATTTGGTGGGGGCTGTGGGCAATAATACCCGTCAGTTGCACAGTGAACTGGAGAAGCTGAAACTGTTTGCGGGCGATCGCACCGATCCCCTAGACCTAGAGTTGGTGAGAAGTTTGGTCACCACCAGCACCCAAAATAGCCTGCAATTGGCCAGTGCCCTACGATCGGGGGATGTAACCCGTGCTTTAGGGCTACTTTCGGACTTAATTAACCTCAATGAGCCGCCTTTGCGGATTGTGGCGACTTTAGTGGGGCAGTTTCGGACGTGGTTGTGGGTTAAGGTGATGGTGGAGTCGGGGGAGCGGGATGATAAGGCGATCGCGGCGGCGGCAGAGGTAGGTAACCCCAAGCGGGTTTATTTTTTGCAGCAGGAAATTCGCAACCTCTCCCAGCGGCAACTCTTGCGGTGTTTGCCCGTTCTGCTAGAGCTAGAAGCAGGCTTAAAGCGAGGTCAAGACCCTTTAGAGATTCTCCAGATAAAAGTGATTGAAATTTGCCAAATTTGCCGCCATTAAGTCTTACTGGGATTGCCGATTTGCAATCGGCTGTTTGATCGCCCTAGCACACTGCACAGTCAACGGGGATTTTGCCATCGGCTGTCCGATCGCCCTAACAAAATACACGCACTCAAACGGGATCGCGATCGTGGGTAAGGTGCTTGAGGATAGCGAGAACAGAGGCCAAATCATTACCAGGGTTCAGCAGGGAAAAGAGGCAGGAAGTGGCATATTGGGCCGTGGGCGATCGCTGGGCTTTGAGGAACAAAAACTCACTTCCGTTGGTGATTAGGCCGTAGGTGGGCCGATCGGCCTGGGGATTAGCCAGTAAATAGGCAAGGGTTTGGGGTAAGGCACGGGTTACCGCAAAGTCACTCCGTTTAGATTCAATAACCACAAGCCAGAGAAAATCACTGATCACCAGAATATCGATACGACCGCGAATTTGAGTGCCTTCGTCTTCTAAATAAATATCAACGCTAGTTTCAGTGGTAATCCGAAAGGGACGGCGGTACAGTCCAGCTAAATCCAGTAAAGGCGCTAAAATGACTAACTTAACACTGTTTTCAAGGACAGGCGGGTCTTCCAGCAGATCTAGGAAGTTCGCACGAACGCGATCGAGGGAGGCTTGCTCTAGCGCACTCAGCGGGGGTAAGTCCGTTTGCCACTCCGAAAAAAAGTCGATCGGCGCAGTTTGCAAGTTTAGAGACTGCCTCAAAGTCCGCAGGGTAACTTCAGTAGCAGGAATAGCCTGGATCATAGCATCAGTGAACGAGTGAACAAGTGAACGAGAGCATCCCACTTTAGCGATTTAACCGACCGGGTGGGGCAATCCCCCCGTGGTTGCCCTGCCCAAAAACTTTAGATCGGGGCCGAAGAGGGTCGGCACAGGGGCACGACCCCTACCAAAGATTTTCTAACGTGGGATGCACCCCAGTGAACAGCCTTAGGAGATTAGAAACTCGCACTAAATTGCAGAGACCCCGACAAAATCCCCCTGGGAAGGCCGATTTGCAATCGGCCCCTTATATTTTCCCCTTGAGAAGCAGGACTGGGAGAATTCTCTAACTTTCCCTAAAACAGGAAATAACGCTGGGCCATGGGGAGCACCGTCGCCGGTTCACAGGTGAGCAAGACCCCATCAGCGCGAACTTCATAGGTTTCCGGATTGACCTCAATCTGGGGCTGGTAGCTGTTTAGCTTCATATCCGCCTTGGTGAGGCTGCGAATGCCAGAAACAGCCACCGTAGGCTTATGGAGACCAAGACGCTGGCCAAGACCCGCTGTTACCGCCGCTTGGGAGACAAAGGTCAAGGAAGTCGCTGCGATCGCCCCGCCGAAACTGCCAAACATAGGCCGCATGTGAACCGGCTGCGGTGTGGGAATACTGGCATTGGCATCCCCCATCTGTGCCCAGGCGATCGTCCCGCCCTTAATCACAAGCTCCGGTTTTACCCCAAAAAAGGCCGGTCGCCACAGACATAAATCCGCCAGCTTCCCCTCTTCCACGGATCCTACCTCGGACGCAATCCCATGGGTCAAGGCCGGATTAATGGTGTACTTAGCCACATAGCGCTTGGCACGGTGGTTGTCGTTGCGATCGCTATCTTCCGGCAATGGCCCCCGCTGCACCTTCATTTTATGGGCCGTTTGCCAAGTGCGCGTAATAACCTCGCCCACCCGGCCCATCGCTTGGGAATCGGAAGAAATCATGCTAAAAGCACCCAGATCGTGGAGGATATCCTCAGCCGCGATCGTTTCTCGCCGAATCCGAGACTCCGCAAAGGCCACATCCTCAGGAATGCCCCGATCTAGGTGGTGACATACCATCAGCATATCCAAATGCTCTTCCAAGGTATTGACCGTATAGGGCCGTGTGGGGTTGGTAGAAGACGGTAAAACATTACTTTCGCCGCAAACCTTGATAATATCCGGAGCATGGCCCCCCCCTGCCCCCTCAGTATGGTAGGTGTGGATGGTGCGATTCTTAAAGGCGGCGATCGTCGCTTCCACAAAACCCGCCTCATTCAAAGTATCGGTGTGGATGGCGACTTGAATATCAAAGTTATCGGCTACCGTCAGACAGGTGTCGATCGTCGCCGGAGTGGTGCCCCAGTCTTCATGTAACTTAAGGCCGATCGCCCCTGCTTCCACTTGCTCAATCAAGCCCGGTTGCTGGGCGCTGTTTCCTTTGCCCAAAAACCCGAAATTCAGGGGAAAAGCCTCCACGGATTGCAGCATTCGGTACAGATTCCAGGGGCCAGGAGTGCAGGTCGTGGCGTTGGTGCCCGTGGCGGGGCCGGTGCCGCCGCCGATCATCGTGGTGATGCCAGAGGCGATCGCGGTCTCAATTTGCTGGGGACAAATAAAGTGAATGTGGGCATCAATGCCCCCTGCGGTGAGAATCATCCCTTCCCCCGCAATGGCCTCTGTGCCGGGACCAATGACGATATCGACATTATCCTGGATGTAGGGGTTGCCTGCCTTACCAATTTTGGCAATTCTGCCGTTTACAATGCCAATATCAGCCTTAACAATGCCCCACCAGTCTAAAATCAAGGCATTGGTAATGACCAAATCAACGGCCCCCTCGGCATTGGCGATCGGCGACTGTCCCATCCCATCCCGAATCACTTTGCCGCCCCCAAACTTGACCTCATCGCCATAGGTGGTGAAATCCCGCTCCACCTCAATGATTAAGTCGGTATCCGCAAGGCGCAGGCGATCGCCCACGGTGGGACCATAGGTTTCCGCATAGGCGCGACGATCCATGGGGTGGCTCATGGGGGATTCCTCCAGAGTAGGGTTAGAGCTAAGGGCGTTAACGGGTCGTGACTAATCGCAACGGGTGGCGACTCGTGGCAACTCATCCCGATCAGTTTACTGCTTATCCTAACGGGGAAGGAAGCAACGGCGATCGTAGGTCGGCAACTGTTAACGAAACGCTAGATTAACGGTCTAGCTCACGGTTACGGGACAGGGCGCTATCCCCATCGCCTGGGGTGCAGACTCTGCAAGCTTACAAGCGCTTGGGCGCGGCAACCACACCCCTACAAGTTTTGTGCCTTTAGCAGCTTTGGGATCATTCAGGCTGAGAGAGGG
>JBMTWK010000254.1:0-5330 GCA_049452395.1 Prochlorothrix sp.
GGATTTTCAGAGCCTGAAACCCGCATTCCTCCGTGACCCCCTGAATGCTTACGGGCGAGACCGGGTTCCCCGTCTGCTGCGCACTGGGGTTGATGGGGGATTTTCAGGCCAAGACTTTGCCCCTTGGGTCATGGATCTATGCTGCTGGGTGGTGGAAACTGTGTTGCGTCCCTCAAATCGTGACAGGGTTTGTGCTTTTGTCCCGGCGGTGGGGGGGCAAGGTACTGATGCTGGGCTGCACTGGTGTTTTCCCCTTGATGTTGATTTTAAAAACGGACTGGCTGGGTGCATCCCAACTTTAGAAGAATCTTGGTAGGGGTCGTGCCCCCGTGGCTCCCCTCTTCGGCCCAAAACCAGGGCAACCACGGGGGGATTGCCCCTACCAGGTCGGTTAAATCGCTAAAGTGGGATACTCCCGACTGGTTTCCTCCGAGCCTTTTAGCTATCTTGCCCTGATCTGCTCGCCCTGATTGGATTGATGCTTTGTAGGCTGGCATAGATTCCCGCTGCTTTCTGTCTAGGTTTCTAAGCATCCTCTTAAGCTTCCCGCTTAAATTTCTGGATCATTAACTGCGTGCAACACGATGGCCATGAACGAGAGGACACCAGGAAAGACGGGAGATGCTCCCCCGGAGCCAACGATCGCCCCGCCCAGTTCGATCGCCGCTGGCTTAGGGCCGTGGGGATTGGTGGGGGTTGGTGGGGGGTTGGTGCTGGCGGGAGTGGGTTTGGGGATGGTGCCGGGATGGGGAGGGGCCGTGGGGGCTGTGGGGACCGGGGTGCCCTGGGTGGTGCTGGGTGGGGTTGTGGTGACGATCTGTGGGTTGTGGGCGGTGGGGATTGCCATTGCGCTGTTTAACTGGCGGCAGGTGTCGAACCACTACAACCAACGCATGGCTCACCTAGAGCAACAGGTCAGCACGACCAACCAAGAACTCTCCCAACAAAACGAAGCCCTGCGCCTTGCCCAGGAAACCTTTACCAAAGCCTTCCAGGCGAGTCCGGCCCCCATGACCATCACAACCTTGGCCGATGGTCGGCACTTGGAGGTCAATCGGAGCTTTTTGCAGACTACGGGCTACACCCGCGAAGAGGTGTTGGGGCGAACGGCGCTGGAACTGAACCTGTGGGTGAATTGGGACGATCGCCAATACCTATTTGAGCAACTGTCCCAACGCAGCACCATCCAAAACTATGAGTTTCAGTTTCGGACTAAAACGGGGACGATTCGCACGGCGCTGCTGTCTACGGAAATTATTGAATTGGGGAACCAGTCCTGCCTGTTGGCGATTTCCAACGACATTACCGATCGCAAGCTGGCGGAACAGAACCTGGCCGAAGCCAAGGAAGCTGCCGATCGGGCCAACCAAGCCAAAAGCGATTTCCTCGCCCGCATGAGCCACGAACTGCGCACTCCCCTCAATGCTATTCTGGGGTTTGCTGCCCTGCTCAAAAATCGGCTGGAGCCGGATCCCCTCCTCGCAGATATCCGCCATTTGACGGCTGTGGCTGGCCCTGCCGACCCTGCCCCACCCTCTGATCTCATCGAGTTTGTGGACATCATTAGCAGTAGCGGTAACCATCTGCTGGCCCTCATTGCCGATCTGTTGGATCTGGCCAAAATTGAAGCGGGTCGCCTGACGATCGATCGCCATGCTTTCTTTTTGTTGGCCCTCCTTCAGGAGGTGATCCAACTGTTGCGCCTGCGGGCCGAGCAGCAAGGCCTTGAGTTACGCCTTTGTACCCAGCAGGGCTTTCCCCGCCAAATTAGAGGGGATGAGAAGAAATTACGGCAGGTTCTGCTGAATTTGCTGAGCAATGCTGTGAAATTTACGGCCCAGGGGTCTGTGCAGCTTACGGTCAACGCCGTGCGGCAAGAGACGACGGCGGACCCAGCAGCCCAGGGCTGGCACCCCTATCGCCTGGAAGTTGCCGTGCGCGATACCGGCAGTGGCATTGCCCCCCAGGAACTGGCCTCCCTGTTTCAGCCCTTCACCCAAACGGAAACGGGACGGCAGAGCCAAGAGGGAACGGGGCTAGGCTTGTCTATTAGCCATAAATTTGTGGAATTGATGGGAGGAACCTTGATGGTTAACAGTATCCCAGGCCAAGGGACGTGTTTTAGCTTTGTTCTAACTGTAGAAGGGCAAGATGGGGAAGAGTTGGGGGTGGAACTGTTTGCCGATTGTGGGCTAGGTGAGGTTGAGGGGGGATGGGAGTCCGGGGACGCTCCGACGGATTTTTCCCCAGATGCTGCCCGATCGGGTTCTACCGTTGTGGTGCCCACGATCGGCTTGGTCCCCGGCGATTCCCTGGCTGGCCTCAGTGCGGCAGGGCTGGGGCGATCGTCCGCTGAACTGCTGGAGGGCTGTTCTTCGGAGTGGTGCCAGCAGCTTCGCCAAGCGGCCCTAGAGGGGCGAGAACAACGCATTTTAAATTTAGTAGCTATGATCAGTTCCACTCAGCCCGCTTTAGCCCAACTGCTTCGACGGTGGACCCACGACTATCGCTTTGATCTGATCATGGCTTTGCTAGAGCAGGACTCAACCCTGATTACCCTAGAGAATCTTTGACAACCGAGGATTAATGACCTCTTTCCCGTGCGAGATTTTAGTCGTAGATGACACGCCGAATAACCTGCGGTTGCTCTCTCAAATTCTGCGGGAGGCGGGTTATGAGGTGCGCAGCGCCCTCAATGGCAAAATGGCCTTTGCGTCGGTGCAAGCTAGCCCGCCCGATCTCATTTTGTTGGATATTCAGATGCCCGGTTTGAATGGCTATGAGCTGTGTCAGCGGCTGCGCCAAACGCCCTTTGGCATGGATATTCCCATTATTTTTATTAGTGCGCTCCAGAATGTGCAAGACCGTATGAAGGCGTTTGAGGTGGGGGGAGTGGACTATATCCTCAAGCCTTTTTATCCCCAGGAGGTCTTAGCACGGGTGCAGATCCACCTCACCGTTTCCCAGCAGCAGCGGCACCTGAAGGCCAGGAACTTGGAGCTACAACGGGAAGTGGAGCGGCGGCGGCAGGTCGAACTCCTGTTGTATGAAACGAATCAGGAACTTGAACGCCTCTCCAATTTGGATGGTCTGACCCAGTTGGCGAACCGGCGACGCTTTGATCAGTATCTGTGGGAAATGTGGCAACTGTTGCAGATTGACCATGAGTGTTTGTCGCTGATTCTTTGTGATGTGGACTTTTTCAAGCGCTATAACGATGCCTATGGGCATCCGGCGGGCGATCGCTGTCTGCAACATGTTGCCCAGGCGCTGCTCAACGGAGTGCATCAAGCCACGGGGTTGACGGCACGCTATGGCGGTGAAGAGTTTGCGATTATTCTGCCCAATGCTTCGAGCTATGAGGCGCAGATGACGGCGGAACGGATTCGGAGTTTAGTTTGTGGGCTAGGGCTAGAGCACATCAAATCCCCCCTCTATCAACGGGTTACCCTGAGTTTGGGGGTTAGCACCCTGGTGCCGGAAGTCCATATTAGCCCCCAGCAATTGATCGCCAAGGCGGATGCCGCCCTCTATGCCGCCAAAACCCAAGGCCGCAATCAGGTGGTGGTTTGGACCGCCCAGATTCCCCCTGGGGGGCATAAACCCGCCCCCTCTGTCTCTGACTGTCTGCCCGATGGATTAGACGGGGGACAACAGCCCTAGGACAGCTCCTCCCCTTGACATCTTTCCGGACTGGGTAGAGGGGGGTAGACTATTGATTTAATACCTTGATCTCCTTATGTCCAACTCTCACGAGTTTTGAGGGTTTAGCTCAGGTTTGCGGGTCGTGGGCTGGAACAGATCGGTCTCCCCGTCCTGGCGACGGCAGGGGCTGTGCTGCTTCTCGTTTTGCCTCGATCGCCTTCCGTTCTTCCTTGTGCATCCCACGGTTTCGATCGTCTTTGTGTTCCATTGTTTGCTACAGCTTGAGTTGAGATGCCACAACACCCTTGGTTTCGTCCGAACTTTCCTCGGCTAAATTCCCGCTTTGCTGGGGGCTACCTTAGCCCCGTTTTGGGCTGGGGATTGGGCCTAGGCGCTGCCCTTCGATCGGGCCTGAACACTGCCTTAGACTTTGGCCTTATGTCTTCTCTTGCCTCCAGCCTGTCTGTGTTGCCTTGGCCGCGCACCCGCTTCTGGAAACGGTTTTGGAGAAGCGTCGTGGCGTTTGGGATGGCCTTGGCGATGGTGGTTTTGGGTCAGGGTTGGGGGCTGGGCCATTTGCCCGGTGCCGCCGTTGGCTCAGAAATTCGCGGGGTCTGGATGACCAGTAATGATATGGATATCATGCTGGATCGGCCCAAGCTAGAAACAGCGTTTGATCAATTGGCGGAGCTGAATTTTAACACGCTCTATCCGGTGGTCTGGAACTCTGGCTATGTCCTCTATCCCAGTACAACGGCACAGCAGGAAGACATCCAGCCCTTTATCCGTCGGGGTTTCCAGGATTATGACGTTTTAGAAGAGGTCACAACCCAGGCCCACGATCGCGGGCTGCTGGTGGTGCCGTGGTTTGAGTTTGGGTTTATGACTCCGCCCACCTCAGAGTTGGCCCGGAACCATCCAGACTGGGTGACGCAAAAGCGCGATGGCACTAAAACTTGGGTGGGTGCAGCCGGGGAAGTGGTCTGGCTCAACCCCTTTAAGCAGGAGGTGCAGCAGTTTTTGTTGAACCTGGTGGCGGAGGTGCTCAATCAGTACGATGTGGATGGGATCCAGTTTGATGACCACATCAGTTTGCCGGTGGAGTTTGGCTACGATCGCTACACCCGCACCCTCTACAACCAGGAAACGGGCCGCGCGGCCCCCAATAATCCCCGCGATCCGGCTTGGATGGCATGGCGGGCCAATAAGATCACCCATTTTGTCGCCAAGCTGAAGCAGGTGGTGGAGGCGAAGAAGCCCGGAGCGATTTTGTCGATCGCCCCCAATCCCTACGACACGGCCTATAACAGCTATCTTCAGGACTGGGTGACGTGGGTGAATCGGGATTTGGTGGATGAAATTATCATCCAGGTCTATCGCCATGAAATGAATGCGTTTACCAACCAGTTGAGTCGGCCTGAGGTCCAAGCAACGCGCCGTAAGATTCCGACGGGGGTTGGGGTGTTGACGGGGCTGCGGACGAAGCCGGTGCCGATCGGGTTTATCCAGCAAAAGGTCCAGGCGGCCCGTGGCCAAGGCTTGGGGGTCTCATTTTTCTACTATGAGAGTCTCTGGGAGGCGGTGGATGAGCCGTTGGAGGAGCGTTTGGCGGGGTTACGGTTGTTGTTCCCGTGGTCTGCCCAGCGGTTGGCCTTGCGCGATCGCAGCATCTGGCAAAGTTTCTA
>JBMTWK010000255.1:0-5312 GCA_049452395.1 Prochlorothrix sp.
GGGCAAAGTTTACCCAATTCTAAAGGATGGTCCTGGGGGGTAGGGGGTGTTGAAATTACCGTGGCCGTTGGGGGAGTCGGCGGGGGTGGGCGGGTAGAGAGGGATCGATCGGGGTGGGGGCGCAAGGGGCCGATCGCGGTGACGGGGGGCGGGGGGTTGGGGAGCGGGGAAAGGGGCTTGGGGCGATCGGGGGCTGGAACTGCCCTGGGGAGCTTGGGGGAAGCCATTCAGCCCGGACGGGGGAGCAGTCACGCCGAGCAATTCCAATAAATCTGTTTCTAAAAGGCGATGGTCCTGCCAAACCTGGCGCAGATTGGCTCCCACGCTCAGCAATAGGCAAATAATGCCCCCCAAGAACAAAATCCCCGCCCCCGACACCAAACTCGACCACTCCAACAGCAGCCCCACGGCAATCACTAAAACACTGGCCACAAAGGTCAGCAAGGCCACGGCAACCCCTAAGACTTGGTAGTCCAAGCCCCGCTGTTGCTGCTGGGCAAGGCGCAGTTCTCCCTTCAGGTTCAGCAAGCGCGAGGGATAGGGCGGGGTGGGATGGTGCAGGGTTTCGAGATAGGTGTGGCGTAGGGTTTTGAGGTCGTGGTAGCCGACGGTGCGATAGAGCAGCAGGCCACCCAGCAGGAGGGTGCAGGCGGTGGCCATGAGGGCACTGGTGATGAGCATTTCCATGGCGGGGATTTCCAAGGTGAGGAGGACGGGAGGTTGGGTTTGGGAGGATTCGGGGAATTTTATAGTAAAATTGTACTATAACCGGGACCGATCGGCAAGGGGCACCCCCATATCCCAATCATTCTCGTAGGAGCGGGTTTTTGCCTAAAATCTTGCTATCCCGCCGTTATTGACCCAAACCCGCCCTCTTGGAAATTTCTGGGACTTGTAGACGGTAAGAAGGCCGATTGCAAATCGGCGATCCCAGGGGAGGGGGAAGAAGGCCGATTGCAAATCGGCGATCCCAGGAGGGGGGGGAAAGAGGCCGATTACAAATCGGCGATCCCAGGGGAGGGGGAAGAAGGCCGATTGCAAATCGGCGATCCCAGAAGAATTTTCTAAAGATCCCCTACGCTTGACTTGCTGATTCTAGGAACGATGCCACGGCGGCGATTAACTGATCAACTTCTGCCTCTTGGGTCAAATAATGGGGACAGGCGCGGATACAGCGGGGATTGGCGATCGTGCGGGTCATAATGCGCTGTGCTTCCAGATAATTGACCAACTCAGTGGGATCATGGCCCTGCACCTGGAACGAGACCAAGCCCGCCGTGGGGGGGAGTTGCTGCAAACAGCGCACCCCAGGTAGCCCCTTCAAGCCCTGCCAGAGCCGCTGACTGAGCTTGCGCACCCGCTCGTAGCGCTGGCTAGCGGTGCCCCAACTGCGCTGAACCCGCAAACTCTCCAGCAGTCCCGCATAGAGGGGATAGGCCGAAGTCGCCACCTCATAGCGTTGGCCATCCTCAACCCAGCCCGTGGGGTAGCCCTGTTTGTCCTGGGTAATGCCGCGCCATGCCGCAAAGGTGGGGCTGAGATCTGCACGGGCCTGCGATCGCACATACAGCCCCCCCACGCCCTCCGGCCCACACCACCACTTATGACCCGTAAAGGCATAGAAATCAACGCCTAGCTCCTCCAGCTTGAGGGGCAAACAGCCGACGGATTGGGCAGCATCTGCCAGAATTCGCACCGGATAGCGACCATCGGCAAAGCTTTTACAGGCTTCGGAAATTTCCCGCAACGGCAAGACATGGCCCGTATTCCACAGCACATGGCTGAGGACGACTAGCCGCGTTGTGGTTTGGAGCTGATCGACGATCGTCTGGGCAAGGTTGCCCCCCTCGATCGACGGAAGCAGGGCCGCCGTCGAAACCCGCAAATCAAAGCGCCGTTGCAATTCCTGGACGACAGCGACGATACCGGGATGTTCGCAGTCTGTCATGACGATATGGTCCCCCGCTTGCCAGGGCAGACCCCACAGGGCGATATTGCAGCCCACCGAAACATTTTCCGTCAGGGTGATCGTGTCGGACTGTACTCCCAGTTCCAGGGCCATTTGGCGGCGCAGTTGCTGGCAAATCTCATCGCCCCAGCGGTTACCGGCCTGGGAAAATGGCCCCAACTCCTGCAAGGTCATGTAGGCGCGGGAAATTGCCCCGATCGTGCTCCAGGGCAAGACTCCTTGGCCCCCATAGTTGAAATAGGTTTTATTCTGCAAGGCGGGGAAGGCGGCCCGATGGTCAGCGTAGTCTAGGTCTTCAAAATGGTCTAGGTTGGCCTTAGTGCGGGGCAAGGGAGCTTGGGTACGGGGGGGAAGTTTAGGCACGGGACTAGATACAACGCCGATCGACGCAAAATGAACAGACGTTCTCACTGTGACTTACTCTCGCGTTGAATGCAAGATCCGGTGAGGCTGCTGGGGTTGCTGAAGACGGGGCGCTGAGGTATAGCCCCTAGCCTGGGAGGGCCAAACTAGGCGACCCCATCCCAGCGCTTGATGAGGGCATCGACGATTGCCGTGGCCCCCAGCACCCCCCCCAGCAGACCCAGGAGCAGCAGCAGCAGTTGATAACACAGGGCCGTGACCGGATCGACCCCCGCCAGCACCAAACCGGCAAACAGGGGCGGCAGCACCAGCAGCCCCAACTGACCGAGGCTTTGCAACTGGGGCAAGAGGGTTTGGCGCAGCACCTGCCGTCGATGGGGGGCGAGGGCTTGGCGGGGTGTGGCCCCCAAACTGAGGCGGGTTTCGAGGTCGCCCTGCTCGCGCTTGAAGGTTTGCAGCAGGCTCAGCCCTGCCTGCTCCCCCATCGCTGCCACTAGCCCTAGCCCTCCCCAGGCCAGAATCAGCGCTTCGGGGCCAGCCAAGCCGCTGCTGGGCCGCACCACCACCAACAGGCCGTAGGCCCAGGGCACCAGCAGCCCCCGGAGCAGCAGGCCCAAGAGCAAGGGGGTAGGCAGCCGCCGATCGAAACTTCGGTGTAATTTAATACTCCACAGACCTGCCACGAGGGCGATCGTCAATCCATTGACCCAGGGGGACTGAAAACTCAGGGCTAGGGCTAGCGCCAGGGCTAAACCCAGCATTTGCAGGATCGATCGGCCCCAGGACATTAAAAAAGTCGTCTCTAGGCCAAATTCTTGGTAAAACAGCCAGCCGAGCAGCAGCAGTCCCAAGCCGATCAGCAACAGACCATCACGGGGATCTAGAGCGGTTAGTAACATAAGATACAGAACTTCCCTCGGTAGAATTGGTGCAATCAGTACGGTCCGTCTGTCTAGTGGCTGAGGGTAAAACCAAACACAGATCTAAAGGCCCATCTAAGGTCTGATGGAAAGAGCCTGCACTTCAACACCGATTTGAACGAACGATCTGAACTGACGATCTGTACTCAAGGGTCTGGAGTCAAAATCTAGACCTGGATCTGGATTTGCCACGGAATTTGTCACTCAAATCTTACGACAGGCCATTAAAGCTCTGCCCATTGCTGATTTTGAGTTCGGCTTGGGAAGTCACTCCACACATTGTGGACTATGCAGCTTGAGTCCTCCTCTCCCTGGGGAAGACAACCCATCACCTTATAGTCTTTTAGGGAACCTTATCTAGAGATGTCGTACATGGCAGACAACAGGAGAACATCCCGAAATCGGCAACAGCGCCTCAGTGCTGCTGATTTCGATGCGGGGGCGATCGCCTACCGAATTCGTGAGTTTTTGCCCCGCTTTCACTGGGCTTGGGCAGCCTGCATTCCACTGACCGCCCTGCTCGTTGTGGGTTGGGGTTTGGCCGTTCAAGCCCAGGAATCCAGCTACGATCCCACCTCGGATCCGATGTATCCGATGTTCCTGCTCAATAACCTGTGGGTTTTTGTGGCAGCAATCCTGGTGATCTTTATGAACGCCGGGTTCGGGATGCTGGAAACCGGTCTCTGCCGCCAGAAAAACGCCGTCAACGTTCTTTCTAAGAACTTAATTGTTTTTGCCCTGGCTACGTCTGCCTACTGGTTTATTGGCTATTCCCTCATGTATGGCGAGGGCAATGGCTGGTTCCACTTTGGCGGGCTATTCTTCGACCCCAGCTTTGATCTTGAAGAGTATGTCTCCGAGGCATCCCTTGTTCCCTCGTTAGACTTCTTGTTCCAGTGCGCCTTTGCCGGTACTTCGGCCACGATCGTCTCTGGGGCCGTTGCTGAGCGGATCAAGTTCTTAGACTTCTTGATCTTCAGCTTAGTCATCACCGGGATTATCTACCCGATCGCGGGTGGCTGGACCTGGAACGGCGGATGGCTCAGCGAAATGGGCTTTACGGACTTTGCAGGTTCCACGATCGTTCACTCCGTGGGCGGTTGGGCTGCTTTAACCGGTGCGATTATCCTCGGTCCCCGGATCGGCAAATACAGCGAAAGTGGCACGCCCCAAGCTCTACCCGGTCACAACCTCAGTATTGCGACCCTGGGCTGTTTGATTCTCTGGATCGGCTGGTTTGGCTTCAACCCCGGTTCTGAGTTGGCCATGAGCGAGAATGTTCCCTACATCGCAGTCACCACCAACCTTGCAGGTGCTGCTGGTGGTATTGCGGCAACCATGACCTCCTGGGTCACTGCCGGGAAACCGGACCTTTCCATGACCATTAACGGTATTCTCGCCGGTTTGGTGGCTATTACGGCGGGTTGCGCTGCGGTTGGGATTGGTTCCGCCTTTATCATCGGTCTCATTGGCGGTATCCTCGTTGTCTTTGCCGTTTACACCTTTGACAGCCTCAAGATTGATGACCCGGTGGGTGCAACCTCCGTTCACTTGGTCAATGGGGTTTGGGGAACCTTTGCGGTGGGTCTCTTTGCCCAGGATGGCGGTCTGCTCTTTGGGGGCGGCCTGAGCCTGACGATCGCCCAGCTTACGGGGATTTTGGCCTATGGGGTTTGGAGTGTGGTCACCACGACGATCGTCTGGTTGGCCCTCAAGGCAACCCTGGGCATTCGCGTGGAGCCAGAAGAAGAGAAAATTGGTCTCGACGTGGCCGAGCACGACATGGAAGCCTACAGCGGTTTCCTCAAGGACAGTAGTGGTGTAGGGATGGTGGAATAAGGTCCAATTTGGCCCCTAATCCCTAATTCATCATCACTTATCCCTAAAACCTGGTTTTTCTGCAAGCTCCCCCACGGGGGGTTGGAAAGGCCAGGTTTTTGAGTGTATTCCACAGCGTCAGTTTGCCACCCATTGGGGTGCGCGAGATGTTCCCCTCGCGGGCAGGGTGCCCGCATTGAGAAAAGGGGTGGGACAGTGCGCCATGCTGTAATCGCCTGACT
>JBMTWK010000256.1:0-5298 GCA_049452395.1 Prochlorothrix sp.
GCTTGGGAACGAGGGGAGGGGAGCTTGGGAACAGGGGGTGCCTAACCTGTGTTTTGGGGGGCCGTGCTGTACTAGAGTGAAAGGCACGTCGTTATGGAACAACAGGGATGCTGGGGCAAACGCTGGGGCAACTTGAAGAACTGGTAAGGGGCGACAGTCCGGCTTGGGTCGTGCAAGTGGGGTCTGTTGCCCTGTGGTTGGGCATTGTGGGCGGGCTGGCTTGGTGGCTTTATCGCCAACCCCAAATGGAGGCGGAATTTGTCCGCAAAACCGTTCACATTGGCACCGGCAATATTATTCTGCTGGCTTGGTGGCTCCAGATTCCCGCCTGGATGGCTGTCGTGGCTAGCATTTTTTTTGGCGGTTTAGCCCTCCTCTCCTACTACATCCCAATTTTGCCCGGAATCAATAGTGTCGGGCGCAAAAGCTTTGGTACGTTTTTCTATGCGGTCAGTATCGGCGTTTTAGTGGCGTGGTTCTGGCCTTTGCATTTGCCCCAGTTGGCGGTGTTGGGGATTTTGATTATGACTTGGGGGGATGGGCTGGCGGCTTTGGTGGGAAAGCGCTGGGGGCAGCACCCCTATATGCTGTGGGGGGAGCGGAAAAGCTGGGAAGGATCGGGGGCGATGTTGCTAGTGAGTTGGTTGGTGGGGGTGTTGGTGCTGGGTAGTTTGGGGCTGGGCTGGGGGCTAACGGTGGAGATCGCCTTTGCCATTGCCCTAGGTGCAACGGCTTTAGAGTCCATGTCGAAATTGGGCATTGATAACCTGACGGTGCCCGTTGGCAGTGCTGCCTTGGGCCTGTTGCTGCTGTCTTGGTGCCAAGGTTTTTAATTTGAAAACTTCTTGCTCCCCTTCTACCCTTTTGGGAGAAGGGGCTGGGGGATGAGGGGTTGATGTTAATCGCCCAGCGCATTGTTAGAGATTATTAAAAGACACGAGCCATGCCCCGTCCTATCCTTTACGCTGCCATTACCAACCACGGCTTTGGCCATGCCACCCGTATGGCTGCGGTCCTGGCGACCCTTCAGCGGCTCTGTCCCGATCTGCTGCTGATCCTGGTGACTACGGCTCCCCGGTTTCTGCTGGAATCTTACTTAACTGGGGATTTTATTTTGCGGCCCCGTGCTTTGGATGTGGGGGTGATCCAGTCTGATGGGGTGACGATGGATCTGGGGGCGACCTTGGCGGCAGTGCAGGAGGTTTATGCCAAACGCCATCGCATTTTGGCGGGGGAGGTGCAATTTATCCAACAAAACCGGGTTCAGCTTATTTTTGCGGATATTCCGCCCCTGGCTGCGGCTTTGGGCCATGCGGCGGGGATTCCGGTGTGGATGATGGGGAATTTTGGCTGGGACTATATTTACCGGCCTTGGGTGGGGGATTATCCCGATTTTGCGCCCTTGGCGGATTGGATGGGGGATTGCTTTGGCCAGAGCGATCGGCTGTTTCGTCTGCCGTTCCATGAGCCGATGGCGGCGTTTCCCCAGGTGACGGATGTGGGCCTGACGGGGGGCGATCCGCGCTTTGGGGTGGCGGAATTGCGGGAGTTTTTAGGACTGCGGGCACCCCAATCCCAAACTGTCCTGCTGACCTTTGGCGGCTTGGGCCTTCAGGCGATTCCCTACGATCGCTTGGCGGCTTTTCCCGATTGGCAATTTCTCACCCTCGACTCCCAAGCGCCGGATTTGCCGAACCTGCTCCGGGTCCGGGGTCTGGTTTACCAAGGCTATCCCCTGCGGCCTGTGGATCTGATGCCCCTCTGCCGCTGTATTGTCTCTAAGCCCGGTTATGGTACGTTTTCGGAAGCCTGTCGCTTGGGGGTGCCCATTATCAGCCTCGATCGCCAGGGCTTTGCGGAAACGCCGGTTTTGCTGGCGGGACTGCGGCGATCGTTGCCCCACCGCATCCTTAGCGATGTTGAATTTTTTGAAGCGCCCTGGACTTTTTTACAGGAACCCCTGACCCAGCCGTCAGAGTCGGTAAAAATCAGCCATGATGGAAATGATACGATCGCCCGATCGATCGCCGAATTTTTCGCTGCCTCCCCCTAGCCGCCTTCGCTCGATCCATGACCTTCTTGCCGCCCTCCCCTGTCTTTCCCAGCTCAATCCCCCCTGAAACGGCATCCGTTACTTTTTCTGCTGTCTCTCCAACCCGTGATGTCCCTGCTGACACCCTGTCTCCGCCTCCGGTCACCAACAAAATTTCTGCTACCCCCTTGCCCCCTGAGGTTATCCCCCCCAGTCCGGAAGTCTCTGACGCGATCTTGATCCCCACGGACACCATTCCCCGCGAGACCATTCCCCGCGAGACTTTCCCCCTCGATTTGGTTCCATCCCGATCGGCCCCGGATCCCCCTGCGCCCAAGGCTAAGGCTGCGGACTCGGTGCCCGCTGGGACGGCTGTTGCTCCTGTTGTGTCTCAAGGGGGCGATCGGGTTGGGGCAGTGGGCGATCGAGGTCAGGGCGATCGGATTGAGGCCGATCGGGGTCAGGGCGATCGAGGCCAAAACGATCGGGCAAACCCCCAGCCGTCTCGTAATCCCGGTGCCAGTAATCCTGGTGCCAGTAATCCTGGTGCCCATAGCCCGGAGGCCAGCCGTGCCAGTGGTTCAGAAGTCAGCGTCTCCAATGCACTGTTCCCGGAGATGCTGGAGTCGGAGGAAGAGGCGATCGCCCTCGATCCGCGCACCATTGCCCTGGCTGCCGACGATGTGCGGCGAGTGATGCACGCCCAGGACGAACAGGGTCAAACCCTCACCACCAAGCTCAATATTCTGTTTGTCACCAATGGTGCCTTGCTAACGAGTGTGAGTATTTCCCGCTTAATGGCCTTTCCTAGCCGTTTCGGCATTATTTTCAATATTATTGAGGTGGTCAGCTTTTTCCTAAGCTTTAGTTTGCTGATTTCCGCCTTTTTCCCCCGCCAGGTCGTGGTGAGTCCCAACCTCCAAGACCAGAAATTTCTGGAGCGCTACCTTCCCCTGCAATGGGAAGAGTATCAACTGCAAATGCTGGTGAACTTGGTGGAAACCTACAATGCCAACCGCCAACGCCTCGATGATGTTTCCCAGTCCCTGCGGTATGCCGCCTATGCAACTTGGCTCATTGCTGGGGTGATTCTCTGCCACATGGTTGTTGCCTACTCCTTTAGTTAAAGGGCGTTAAAGGCCACCTCCTGCAATGGCTCCTGCAATACTCCTGCAATACTCCTGCAATAGTTAAAGGCCACCTCCTGCAATGGCTCTTCCGCCTCAGACTTGTCAAACGGGTCGCCGATCCTTCAGACTGAAAATCCTGACTTCCCTGACCTTTGCATCTGGCCTCGGATATTTGGCCTCGGATATTTGCTTTCCCTTCGTTCCTACTTCTTACTGCAAAGATTATGACCGCTCAGCCGTCTAATACTGGCATGAATCCTAGCGCAAATTCCGGCAATAGCTCCGATCGATCGCCCCAAGCGAGTGCCGGACCTGGGGTCCAAGCCCCGGAAGCAACCCCTGACTCGCCCCAGTCAGCGCCTAGCCCCTCAGCCCCCAGCAAAACTGAGGCTCCGGCGAAGGCGTTCCGATTACCCAAGCCCGATCGGGAAAATATTACGGTCCTGCTCCACAATCTGCCAAAGGATCCCGTTTTGCCCTGGAATCATTACGATTCTCCCTGGGAGGGCCAAGAGGCTCCGACGGATGAAGCTGATCTCCCGGAAGGTCTCTCGGAGGATTCCCCGGAAGGTCTCCCAGAAGATCTCCCAGAAGGTCTCCCAGAAGATCCCCAGCCTGAAGTGCGCCAGTCCTTGGAAGACTCCCCGGAAGCTACGGATCTTCAAGGGGTCCCAGAGGCTGCGGCTCTAGTTGAGACTGCGGTACAAGCACAGGCGGCAGAACAGGCACAGGCTGAGGCACGGATTAACGCGCAGGCTCTCACCCCAACTGATGTAGCAGAGCGGGCTACGGTAGAGCGGGCTACGGTAGAGTCGCCTACGGTAGAGTCGCCTACTTTAGAACAGGTCACTGTAGAACCTGTGGGAGCGCAGGACTGTCTAAATTCGGCTCCGGCAGACCTAGGACCGGATTTAACGCCACATTTTGCCGATGCTGGGCTGGATTCTGCGTCCAATCCTGGGCCGGATCTTGCTGCAAGTCCCACAGGTAACCCAGATCCTGCTTTGAGCGCTCCGATTGAGGGTGATCTAGAGGTTAAGGGTGATCTAGGGCTACCGATCGAATCCCCCCGATCCGAGGAGGTAGCTGGCTTAGTTGCCGCGATCGAGGGCGAAAATGCCCCTGAATTGGCCCAAGGTCAACCCCTAACCCAGGTCGCAGTAAATCCCCCCACCGACATTGAACCCAGTGCGAAAATTAGCCCTGAACTGCCTGAGGAGGTGATTCTCCCCGAAAGTCGCAATCCTAGCCCGGATTTGGCGCGACTGCTGGCCACGATCGCCCCGGAAGCCTTGGTTAATGACCCGATCGAGGCAACTGCCGCTGCTGACTCCGGCGATCGATCCGACCCCCTGTCTTCCCTCCCCACTTCTGCCCCATCAACCGCTACCTCCTCCACCTCAACGCCAGACCCAACCCCAGACTCCTCCCCAGACTCCCAGGACGATAATCTGCTGGCCCAGTTAGGCTAGCCCCTGTATTTCGCAGCTTTTCCCTTTATTAATTCTCTTTTTGCAGCCTTTTCTTTTTTAATCTTCCCTTTCGCAATCTTTCCCTGCCATGAAACAACACCAAAAAATCCTGCGCGTCCAAACCCCCGGCAAAAGCCTCTCGAATATTACCCAGCAAGTGGATACAGTGGTGCGGGAGTCCCAGGTAACGACGGGGCTTTGTACGGTTTTTATTCGCCACACTTCTGCTAGCTTGGTGATTCAGGAAAATGCCGATCCTGATGTCTTGAAGGATTTGGAGCGGTTTATGGCAAAACTGGTGCCGGAGGGCAATTTTTATATCCACGATGCGGAAGGCCCGGATGATATGCCTGCCCACATTCGCACGGCTTTAACCCACACCAGCGAAACAATTCCGATCGCCAAGGGTCGCCTATCCTTGGGGGTTTGGCAGGGTATTTATATTTGGGAACATCGCCAACAGAGCCACAGCCGCGAGGTGGTGATTCATGTGCTGGGCGAATAGGCTAGAGGGTAGTGTAGCGTTAGGCGGGTCTAGTGAGCAGAAAGTTTAAGTCCTATTGGGTTTGGTTTGGGGGGAGCATCCCACTTTAGCAATTTAACCGACCGGGTAGGGGCAATCCCCCCGTGGTTGCCGCTGCCAAAAAGCTTTGATCGGGGCCGA
>JBMTWK010000257.1:0-5297 GCA_049452395.1 Prochlorothrix sp.
CCCTTACCCTCCCCAACCCCGCCTCACCCAGCCCCACCGCTCCCAGCAGTGGTCTGCAAACCGTCCCCCTCACCGTAGTGCCCAGCGGCCCCTTCGACAGTCCCTATCGATCCACCCCCGCCCAAACCGCCAGCACACCCAAGCCCAATGTCTTGCTGCCCAAAGACAGCGAAATTAAACTGCGCTACACCGGGTCCACTCCCCTCGTCCTCGACCAAGACAATATGGTTCAAGAAGTCCTCATCGTTGAGGAAGATGTCATCGACTCCTTTAACCGGCTGATCCTACCCGCCGGGAGCCAAGTCATTGGCCGCTTTGAGCAAGGGCTACGGGGCACTCGGTTTATTGCCCAAGCCGTTGCCCTCAACAAAGGAAACCGCAGCCTTGTGGCCAGTTCTGACCCCATTCGCAGCGATCGCCAAAACCTAGGCCGCAGCATTAGCGTTGGCTCCGGTGTAGGCGCTGCCGCTGGAGCCGTCATCGGCGGGGGACTAGGTGCCCTGGGGGGGGCCGCTGCTGGAGCCGCAACTGGCTACCTCTTTACCCCCTCCATGCAAGTCATTGAACCCAACCAAACTGTAGTCATTCGCCTGCGGGAAGATTGGGAGTAATCAGCCCCCCTTCCCTATCACTCGCTTGATCACCATGAGACTCCGTGCTTCCCAGAACCGTACCCTCACCTGCTCCCCCACCGAGCAAGCCACCCTCGCTTCCCAGCTTCTCACCCTCACCGCCCCCGCTTCCCTAGCCACAATCCAAAACCACATTCTGCACCAGGATAGCTTGAGCGCCGCAGCCTATCTTCCCCCGGCCTTCGTCGATCTGCTCATCCTGGACCCCCCCTATAACCTCGCCAAAAACTACAACGGCCACACCTTCAAAGCCAAATCCCGCCAAGCCTACCAGTCCTGGTTTGCGGAAATCCTAGCCTGCGTGCAGCCCACCCTCAAACCCCAAGCCAGCCTTTACGTTTGTGCAGACTGGAAAACCTCGCTCCTCATTGCCCCCCTCTTGGAGCAAACCTTTCAGGTGCGCAACCGCATTACCTGGGAGCGAGACAAGGGGCGGGGAGCACAAACAAACTGGAAGAATAACAGCGAAGACATTTGGTTTTGCACCATTTCCCAGGACTATACCTTTAATGTCGAAGCCGTTAAGCTAAAACGTCGAGTTTTTGCCCCCTATCGCCACCAAGACGGTCAACCAAAGGACTGGCAACCGGAAACCCAGGGCAACTTTCGCCGTACCCACCCCTCCAACCTCTGGACCGATATCAGTGTGCCCTTCTGGTCCATGCCGGAAAATACAGATCATCCCACCCAGAAGCCCGAAAAGCTCCTCGCCAAGCTCATTCTGGCCAGTTCCAACCCCGGAGATGTAGTTTTCGATCCGTTCTTAGGCAGTGGAACCACCGCAGTGGTAGCCCAAAAACTCGATCGGGCCTTTGTGGGCATTGAGCACAACCTAGAGTATTGCTGCTGGGCCTTGAAGCGGCTGCAACGGGCCAAGCTCGATCGGCGCATCCAAGGTTACCAAGACGGGATCTTCTGGGAGCGCAATGCTTTGTAAACCTTGCCTCAAAACCAGGTAACTATTCAGGGGTCTACGAAGTTAGTAGGGTTTCAGCCCTTCGATCGGAGTCCGAAGCAGCTCAAACCATACCAATCCAGGATTTTCAGAGCCTGAAACCCGCATTCTTCCGTGACCCCCTGAATGGTTACCAAAACCAGCAGGGGGCAGAGAAGTTCGCTATAATAGCCTACCCAAGCCAAAACCTTTGGAGCAGCACAATGGCCGCAAAAAAGAACAGTACTGCCTCCAGTAAAGGCAGCGGACAAAAGATTATTAGTGACAACCGTTATGCTCGGTTTCAGTATGAAATTCTGGAAAGCTACGAGGCCGGAATTGAACTGCTGGGCACTGAGGTGAAGTCAATTCGGGCAGGGCGGGTCAATATTCGCGATGGCTTTGTTCTCCTTAAAAATGGAGAAGTTTGGCTGCACAACATCCATATTTCTCCCTACGACCACTCTGGCTCCCACTTTAACCACGACCCCCTACGAGTCCGGAAACTTCTATTACACCGGGAGGAAATTCGCAAACTCCTGGGAAAAGTGGAGCAAAAGGGACTCACCATGGTGCCCTTAAAAATGTATTTCAGCAAAGGCTGGATTAAGGTCTCGATCGGCCTTGGCAAAGGGAAAAAGCTCCACGACAAGCGCGAAAGCCTCAAGGAAAAGCAAGACAAGCGGGAGATAGCCCGTGCCATGAAACAACACTAAGGCGGCAAAACCCAGATAGACAAAAAAAGAGGGTAGTGCTGAATCACACTACCCTGGTCTTTGATGATATGGCCTAGCGCTTAGGCTTCTTCTTGCTCAAATTTCTTTTTCAGACCCAGACCCAAGCCCGCAGCAGTCAAGGTACCCAGAATGGTCAGAGGCTCAGGCACAGCAGCAATGGAGAGGGCGTAGCTAGAGCTGCTCAGGCTGGGGTTCGAGGAAAAACTTGCGGTTACAGAACCCAGACCTAGCGTGCTGCCGCTAGCGTTCACAAAGGTTCCGCTCAGGGCACCAAATTCAAAAATTGTTGTCAGTCTTGACGCTGTCTGGCGAATCCGGGTCAAAGAGCCAGCATCCAGGTTAAAGGTAATCCCGTTGGTAAATTGCACGAACGCGGGAATAGCCGTATAGCCATACAAAGCACTGGTTCCATTGGCATCGTTAACCCCATCAATCACACCGAGACGGGAAAGCACCAGGTTAGAGATAGAAGAAATACCAACCCCTGAAAAGCTACCGTTCGCGCTATCCACTGCAAAGGTACTGAAAGAGAGGGAGTCAGAGAGTGGATTGACAATCGTGCTACCTACTCCAGCGGCCCCACTAAAAGAAACCGAACCAGAGATGGTTGCTGCTTCGGCGGAACCGGCAATAGCGGTAAAGGCAACAGTGAGAGAGGCAGCAGTGGCGAAGGTTTGCTTTAGCATGATTGGGAACGTCCGTAGGGTTTGAGGAACTGGGTGCGATTTGTATGTCCGTATTCTACTCAGGTCTTTTCAGCTTTGTCACTGTGGATCTACAGACTTTATAGAGTCTTTAAATAAGGGGTCTCATCACAGTGTTTATACGGAGTCATCCAACAGTGGCCTCCCCGCCCATCAAAAGTGATTTTCCGCTAGATGTAAGCAAGCCTGCCCCCAAACTGTGCCTGTATAGCCCTGCCCCCCTCCGATTGACCTAGAAATTGCGTAGAAGACCCCTAGAGGAACCTTGGAGCATCTTGGAAACCCCCGTCTGAGTCGCTAAATCTTCTGGGAAATCTCCCGGAGTCCGTCCCTTGGGGGTGATGAGGGTGCAGGCTGGGGCCGAGGCGCAGCGAAAGGCATGACCGAAGGGGACAGACGGGATACGGATGGGATACGGATGGGATACGGAACAGGGGGCAGACGGGATACGGATGGGATACGGAACAGGAGATAGACAGATACGGAGAGAGTACAGAACAAAGGGCAGACGGGACTACGGACAGCCACACAGAAGACCATGACCCAACTCCTCCGTGAACGATCGGAGCCAGTCCCCAAACTACGTACGTGGACCCAGGCCAAGCGTGGACCCAGCCGGATCTGTTTATACTGGAGGCAGGCCATGGGCAGTGGGCAGCGGCCATCGCCACGGCAGCATCGGGGTTGTGGCGGGCGGCTTCGTCGTCGATCGCCCCAATTCATCGAGGTGCCCTCCCTCTATTCTTTGACCTCTAATTCTTTTACACCTATATATAGTGTTCGCCTCCCTGGGTAGCTATGTCCCATTCCCCAGTTTCCCTGCCAACCTCTGCTGAATCCCAGCCCTCCACGGCTCCCGCTATCCCTAGCTCAACGACCAGCTTCACGACAAGCTCAACGACCTCTAACTCAACACCTAGCCCAGCCCCCCCACAACCCGTATCCCTTGGGGGTCTGCTGCGGGGTGTCCACCATATCGCCTTAAATGTGGCCGATTTGGGGCGATCGCGTCATTTCTATGGTCAAGTCCTGGGCCTCCATGAACTTCAGGGTGAGGAAATTCCCAGTACCCTCAAAGCCCTGGTTGCTGACGGACGGGTTGCTAACTTTCGCCTGCCTGATGGCACCATTTTGGATCTGTTCCACGAACCCGATCTTCAGCCGCCCCACCCCGACCCCCAACACGCCTTTACCCGCGCCCACCATTTCGCCTTTGACATTGATCCGGGAGCTTTCGATCGCGCCGTCGCCACCCTCCACGCCTTCCAAGTCCCCCTCGATCACGGACCCGTCACCCGCCCCACCGGACGCGGCATTTATTTCTTTGACCCCGACGGCTTTATGTTGGAAATCCGCTGTGATCCGGCTTCGGATGGCCCCGATCGTCTCCCCGTGGAGAACCCCGCATGATCAGCCACCCCCGCCAGCGCCTTGCCCTCCTGCTCCAGCAGCCCGACGATCGCATTGATCTCGTCGAAGCAGCCCTTTGCATTGCCCAGGAAGCCGACCCCGATCGAGACTTAAGCTTTTGCACAACGCTGCTGGATGAAATTGCCGCCAGCATTGCCCCCCACCTACCCCACGAGCGCTACCCCATGCGCTGGCTGAAGGTCATTAACGAACGTAAGCATTCAGGGGGTCACGGAGGAATGCGGGTTTCAGGCTCTGAAAATCCCGGATTGGTACGGTTTGAGCTGCTTCAGACTCCGATCGGAGGGCTGAAACCCTACTAACTTCGTAGACCCCTGAATAGTTACTTAACGAACATTTATTTGGAAAATGGGGCTTTCAGGGCAATACCGACAATTACTACGACCCCCGCAATAGTTACCTGCCGGAGGTTTTGGAACGCCGCACCGGTATCCCCATCACCCTATCCCTCGTCTACTGGGCCATTGCCCAACGCCTCAACTTTCCCATGGAAGGCATTGGAATGCCCGGTCATTTTTTGCTCCGCCCC
Source organism: Prochlorothrix sp. (assembly GCA_049452395.1). Taxonomy (GTDB): domain Bacteria; phylum Cyanobacteriota; class Cyanobacteriia; order Prochlorotrichales; family Prochlorotrichaceae; genus Prochlorothrix. Next base: position 4,968 of record JBMTWK010000257.1, read on the forward strand.
CAGGGGCCGGATCTGGAAATTTACGTCGATCCCTTCCATCAAGGGGAAATCCTGTTCCCGCAGGACTGTGAAGCACGGCTTCGATCGATCTACGGTGACTCCATTGAACTCCAACCCCACGATTTAGCTCCCGTTAGCCACCGCCATTTTCTAGGCCGGATGCTACTGAATTTAAAAGTGATTTACATTAAAACAGGCTCCCTTGCTCCAGCCCTGCGCACGGTGGAGCAGTTGCTCCTCCTGGATCCCCAACGTCCCCAGGAACACCGCGATCGGGGGCTGTTGCTCTATGAGCTAGAACGGTGGCAAGAAGCCTACCCTGCTTTGGAG
>JBMTWK010000258.1:0-5286 GCA_049452395.1 Prochlorothrix sp.
AAGCTGCAAGGCTTCCGACGAGCAGTTGCGGTCTTCTCCTTTTTGCCAAGCGGGAAACTAGAATAGTGGCCAAGCAGGGTAACAAAAAAGCCGATTGCAAATCGGCGATCCCAGTCCCTTTGACGATCGCCGCCCCCCCGATCCACGCAACAAAAAAGCCGATTGCAAATCGGCGATCCCAGGGGGGAAAGAGGACATTTGCCAAGTTGTCCAGCAAAGCAATAAAAAAGCCGATTATAAATCGGCTCTCCTAGGAGGGCTAGGGATTTCAGCCCCTCAGCTTATGGGTTGCAAATGACCCTAAGCCGTTGCTAAGACCTTCTCAGGCGCTTTCTGGGTCTGACTTTCCATCAATTTGCCCAGAATTGCGGTGACATTAGTCTTCGCATCCCCAAACAGCATTTGGGTGTTGTCCTTATAGAACAGGGGATTTTCCACTCCGGCATAGCCGCTAGCCATCCCACGCTTCATCACAATCACATCCGCAGCCTTCCACACCTCCAGCACCGGCATCCCCGCGATCGGACTCGCCGGATCCTCCAAAGCACTGGGATTAACCGTATCGTTGGCCCCAATTACCAACACCACGTCAGTTTCTGGGAAATCTTCGTTGATTTCGTCCATTTCCAACACGATGTCATAGGGGACGTTCGCTTCCGCCAAAAGAACATTCATGTGACCGGGCAGACGACCCGCCACGGGGTGAATCCCAAAGCGGACATTCGCGCCCTTTTTGCGCAGAATACGGGTAATTTCCGAGACGGGATGCTGAGCTTGGGCCACAGCCATGCCATAACCGGGCACAATGATGACACTGCGGGCATTGTTGAGCAGTTCCACCGTTTCTTCTACGGAAGTTTGGGTGACAGTTCCCACAACAGCAGTACTGCTAGCAGTTTGGCCGCTTCCGGTGCCAAATCCCCCCAAAATAACGCTGATGAAAGAGCGGTTCATGGCCTTACACATGATAAAGCTCAGAATTGCGCCGCTGCTACCCACCAGGGCACCCGTCACAATCAGCAGGTCATTGGAGAGCATAAAGCCCGCCGCCGCCGCCGCCCAACCGGAGTAGCTGTTGAGCATGGAAATAACCACGGGCATATCGGCCCCACCGATCGCCGCCACCAAGTGCAGTCCCAACACTGCTGCGAGAACCGTCATGATCAACAGCGGTTGCAGGCCCGACAGTTCACCAGCGGTCATAAATTGGGCACCCAGGACCACAGACGCGATCAAAATCCCCAAATTGAGCAAATGGCGACCGGGCAAAGTCAGGGGCTTGCTGCTAATAATGGCCCGCAGTTTGCCAAAGGCAATGATCGATCCCGTGAAGGTTACGGCCCCAATAAAGACCCCAATAAAGACCTCTAGCTCGTGAATGGTGACTTCTGAGCCAACTAGGTTCGGATCGGGACTAAGATAGCTACCCAAACCCACCAAAACAGCGGCCAAACCCACGAAACTATGCAAAATTGCCACCAGTTCCGGCATTGAGGTCATGGCCACGCGGGAAGCCACGATCGCCCCAATCAGCACCCCAGGAATCACAACCGTGGCGAGGGTACTGTAGTTGGTGACTTGGGCACTGAGGGCCGTCGCCACGATCGCCAAAACCATCCCCAAAATCCCGTAGAGGTTGCCACGGCGGGCCGACTCCTGGTTAGCTAACCCCCCCAGGCTGAGGATAAAGAGAACACTGGCCGCAATGTAGGCGACACTCGTTAAACTTGTGGTCATAGGTCAGTTAGAGCACTACAAAACTCGAATAAGGCTGGAATCAGACTAGAAATCGAAGGGAACTATTTACGGAACATCTGTAACATCCGCTGGGTGACTAAAAAGCCGCCGGAAATGTTGATAGTTCCCACCAAAATTGCGATCTCGCCCAAAATCGTCGTCGGAGAAGTCAGGGGGCCGGAAATCTGCAACATACCGCCAATGATGATGATGCCGCTAATGGCATTGGTCACACTCATGAGGGGGGTGTGGAGGGCGGGGGTCACATTCCAGATCAACTGCCAGCCAACAAAACAGGCCAGTACAAACACCGTGAAGTGGGACAAGAACGAGGGAGGCGCACCCAGCCCAATGCCCAGAAGCGCCAAGGCACCGAGGATAAACCAGATTGGCGTGCCACCCTGGCTAGTTTCGGCCTTATCAGCCACAGTAGCCGGAACAGCGGCCTGGGTTGGAGCAGTCGCGGGGGAGGGATTAACGGGCTTGGGAGCGGGCCAAGTGACTTCGCCTTCATGGAGAATCAAGGCACCCCGCACCACTTCATCCTCAAAGTCCACCCGGTACTCCCCTGAGCCACCCATATCACTGAGGAGATGGCAAAGATTGGTGCCATAGAGCTGACTGGACTGGCTGGCCATCCGGCTGGGTAAGTCGGTGAGACCGATGATTTTCACGCCTTTATAGTCATAAATCTCATTGGGGCGAGTAACCTCGCAGTTGCCCCCCTGCTCTGCGGCCAAATCGACAATCACTGAGCCAGCTTTCATACTTTCCACCATGGCCGTGGTGATGAGGCAGGGGGCGGGTTTCCCCGGAATCAAGGCGGTGGTGATGATAATGTCCACATCCTGGGCCTGTTCGGCAAACAGAGCCATTTCCGCCTCAATAAACTCCTTACTCATCACCTTGGCATAGCCGCCGCTCCCGGTGCCATCTTCCTCAAACTCTAGTTCCAGGAACTCAGCCCCCATGCTTTCCACCTGCTCCTTGACAACGGGGCGGGTATCAAAGGCCCGGACCACTGCCCCCAGGCTCTTGGCAGCGCCGATCGCCGCCAACCCCGCAACCCCAGCCCCAATCACCAGCACCTTACAGGGGGGAACTTTCCCCGCAGCGGTAATTTGGCCCGTGAAAAAGCGACCAAACTGGTTCGCAGCTTCGATAACAGCCCGATATCCGGCAATATTAGCCATGGAGCTAAGGGCATCCATCTTTTGGGCGCGGCTAATGCGGGGGACGGCATCCATCGCGATCGCCGTGGCCTTGCGATCGCCCAGTTTTTCCAGCAGTTCAGCATTTTGGGCAGGCCACAGAAAACTAATGAGGGTGCCCCCTTCCCGGAGCAGTTCCGTTTCGTGGCGATCGAGGTCGGGATGCTGGGCCGGGGGGCGAACCTTAAGGATTAAGTCCGCATCTTGCCAAAGTTGGACCGTATCCGCCACGATCGTGCAGCCTACCTGCTCATAGGCCGCATCCGTAAAGCTTGCTGCTGCGCCCGCCCCTGACTCAACCCAAACCTCAAATCCCAATTTCTGTAGCCGCTTCGCGGTATCAGGCGTTGCCGCCACTCGGCACTCACCGGGAAAAATCTCTTTGGGAATTCCAACGACTTTAGGACCAGGAGTCGCTGAGGGGGGAGCAGCGGCAGGCGTTGTGGCTGGGGCTTGTTTTTCGAGTGCGATCGTCATGGAATCTCCTTCATAAATGGATATGCCAGTGTAGTGCGCCGATGGTGAGCCACTTCCCCTCGCTTGGGACAGAGCGCTGCTGAACGGAGCACTGCTGAGACGTAAGGCTGAGCGCCAAGGGTTGACTGCTCTGAACGCAGAAGGGGGTAGCAGGTTGGCCTTGGTTTGAATTTTAAGGCGAGTTTTCCGGTTATAACTTCAAGCTTTATATCAGTTCACAACAAATTTGTTGCTTCAGGGCTTGCTTCAGAGACTGCTTCCCAACAAGTAAAGAAAAAGTAAAGAATTAAATTCCGCCAGTCATGGAGGGTTTTGTTGGAGTACCCCTCCCATTGCCCCCCCCAAGCAACCAGTTCCCTCCAGTCCCCCGATCGGGTCAGCCCTTAGCTCAGGATTCCCTACCAACAGTAAAGAATCTCCGTTGCTGAGGTAATTCAGGAGCAATTCCAGTCAATACCTACAGTTTTGATAAATTTGGGGATAAAATTCTAATTTTTACTGATCCCAGCTTTACTGTACTGCCTCTTTAATCTACCCACTTTCTCCCCCAGGACTGTTTTCCTTCACAAAACCTTGCCATGAACGATCGTCACAAAAGTCATCATTCCAGCACGATCGCACCGCGATTACAATCCACAATGATTTTATATTCTTACAATTCGACTTAATTCTTAATAACTATTATGCTGAAGCTCAATTCCAGCGCTATGCGGGGGGCGCATCTGCAAAAGTGGGATACACCCCAATAAATCCCAAAATCGGGGCAACCCCAGGGGAATTACCCCTAGTCGGCTAGCCCCGATCGGCAAATCCACTACTCAGCAGCCTCTGCCTCGTCCATTTCACGGATTTTCTCGATATCCTCTGGTTTGAGTCCACCGTCCTCCGCCACTGTACGCACCACCTCCATATCCGCAATGAGACCGGGCGGATCCAAGCGAGTCCAGGGCGCAAATTCAACACTGCCATCTGGCTTCAGCATCACTTCATACTCCACCTTGGGCTGAAGGACTTCGTTATTAGCCCCCATGGTCAGGCTGTTGGCATACAAAGTAGGCAGGGGTGTGATTTGCTGGAAATCCGAGGCTTCCTTGTGGAGCGGGGCGTAGTTGTAAAGGGAGCCATTATCCGTGAGGGAAACATAAAACCGCAACGGAATCGCGACCGTGTTGGGATCTGGAGTCCAAGCGGCTGTCAGGGCATCCTGGAACTCCTCTGTATAACGGGTGGCCTCAGTGGCGGGGATGGGTTGGGGCAGCGGCGACTGCACCCCTGCCAAACAGATCTCATTAAACTCCCATGGCAGTTGACTCAACCCTTCCACCACACCGCTGGTATCAATACAGTCAGAGAGGCGGTGTGCACCCGAATCCATCAGCCAGTGATACTCACCGAGGGTTTCGGGACGGGATTTGGTCTGACAGTCATGCCAAAAGCTCACCGCTTGATCGATGAGGCCCATGCGTTCCTTCGTGACGGCCATGACGCAGTAGGCAAATCCAGTGCCCAATTGGCGAGCGCTGATGCTTTCGTCGAGTTGGATGGCTTGGCGGAGGTGCTCCGTATTGCAGTCTAGGTGAAGAGCTTGGGCAATTTCGGCGACTTCGGCCATTTGCGTCGAGCTTAGGCCAGAGGCTACGACTTGGGTCTGGGGCGAGGAGTCAGCAGACTCTGGAGACAGGGTTGCCGTTGCGGTGCTGGTTGCGGGGGATGGGGTTGCGGAGAGATCTGAACCATTGGCGGGGCGATCGGTAAGTTGATCTTCTGGCTGCTCTTCTAGCAAGGATGACTCAGACTCTACAGAACCTTGAGTGTTGGAGTCGCTGGAGGGGTTAGAGGTTAAATTGACCATTGGGTTGTT
>JBMTWK010000259.1:0-5264 GCA_049452395.1 Prochlorothrix sp.
TCCGGTTTGGCGCTCCAGCGCCCTGTCCTGCCCTGGCTGTCACGTTGATTGGGGTTTCCTGGTGCCCATGCTCTGCGTGGGAACTCCGGTTTGGCGCTCCAGCGCCCTGTCCTGCCCTGGCTGTCACGTTGATTGGGGTCTTAAGCAGGAGCTTTGGGAAGGGACGCAGAGCGTCCGGGATGCATTCCCACGCCGGAGCGTGGGAACGAGGGACGAGGGATCCAGGTTTAGGTTGATTGGGTTTGGGGGGTGGTGAGGGCGACTAGGCCAATGCCGCCGAAGTAGAGGCCCACGATCGCGCCGCCCAGTAACGATTGGGTGAGGGGATCCGTGGAAGGGGTGATGATGGCCCCGATCGTCGCCGATGCCAAAATTACATAGCGCCAGCCCGATAGCATTTGCTTCACCGTCACCAGGCCCAACCGCCCCAGCAGCAACTGAATCACCGGCACCTGGAAGACTAAGCCCGTACAAAACAGCAGCGTCAGCACAAACTTAAAGTAGCGATCGATCGACCACTGCTGCTCCACGACCCCTTCCCCGTAGCTAATGAAGAAATTCAAAGCAGCCGGAATCAACAGGCTATAGGCAAAGGCCAAGCCCACCCCAAACAAAACGGTGGATCCCAGGACGATCGGCCCCAATAAGCGCCGCTCACTGCGGGTCAGCCCCGGCAGCACAAACTGAATGATTTGGTAAAGGATAAAGGGGCTAGAAATCAGCAGGCCGCTGTAACCGGCGACCTCGATCGAGACAAAGAAAAACTCCCCCGGAGCCAGTTGCAAAAAACGGGCACCCTGGGCGGGGGCTTCTAGCAGTTGAACAATGGGACGCACCGCAATGAAGCAGGCCACACAGCCCAGCAGCACCGCAATCAAGCTGTAAAAAATGCGCTGGCGTAGCTCCTCCAAATGGTCCCAAATGCTCATTTCCACATCATCGGGCACATCATCCTCAGGATCGGGGTCCGGTTGGGGACGCGGAACCACCAGGGTTCCCGCTCTGGTTCCCGCTGGGGTTCCCGCTGGGGTTCCCGGTGTAGAAGCATCATGGCTCGGTTCCAGATCAGGCGATACGGTCATGGCAAAACCCAAGGCTGTTGAAGGCAAAGGACAAAACAATCATGGGCGATCGTAACCGATTCAGTCATCCCTTGCAGGATGGGGCAGGTCTCATTTTGCTCGATCGCCGATCGCCGCCCCGTTCAAGGGGATATCCCATCCGCTTAAGATAGTCCCAGCCCCGCTGGGGAGACACCTGCCGCCCAATCTGCCGACTCATCCACTGGGCAACCCTGGGGCCGCTCCAACTGCCGCCCCCCTCCGGTGGGGTTTTTAAGCGCTCCTGCAAGGCCGCTTGCTGTTCCGGCGTTAACAACGGGGGCCGACCGGAGCCGCCATTGCGCTTGAGTCGGTTTTGGAGGGCTGTCTCCCCCTCCTGGTTGTAGCTCTTCAAAATTTTCTGGGCGTAGTCATAGGTAAACCCAATAATCCGAGCGGCTTCGTGGAGGGAATAGCCATCTTTGACCAGCCAAATCAGGTGATAGCGGCGACTTTCCACCAAGTCACTTCCCTTTTTATAGCGATCCTGAAGTTCTTCTAAACTCAGGTGATCTGCGACCGTGATCCCACGAGGCATAGGGCAAGTCTCCTCTTCCTGCTATCCGTTGCGCTGGTTTCGGTTGTATTGGTTTCAATCTATAGCCATCCTGAATCCAAGATGAACCCGCGATGAACCCGCTGGCTGGGGTGTATCCCACTTTAGAAGAATCTGGGTAGGGGTCGTGCCCCCGTGCCGACCCTCTTCGGCCCCAATCAAAGTTTTTGGGCAGGGCAACCACGGGGGGTTTGCCCCTACCCGGTCGGTTAAATCGCTAAAGTGGGATGAACCCGCTGGCTGTCCTAGTCCAGCAGGGCGGAAATCCCCATTCCCTTTCCAGTGCGGGCATCTTGCCCGCGTCGTGAGCGAGACGCTCACACGGATGGGTGTACAACTTATGCCTGGGTCTACTAGCCCGATCGGGCTAGCCCGATCGCCTGGGCCGCTAACCAGGCCGTTGTCCAAGCATTTTGGAAATTAAACCCCCCCGTTACCCCATCCACATCCAAAATCTCCCCCGCAAAATATAGTCCCCCACAGCAGCGGCTTTCTAGGGTTTTGAAATTCACCTCCTTCAGGCTCACCCCGCCACAGGTGACAAATTCTTCCTTAAAAACCCCTTTCCCCTGGATTTGATAGCACCCTTGGGTTAACTCTGTCGCCAACTGCTGCATTCCCGCCTTGGATAAATCTGCCCAGCGCTGGGCGGGGTCCAGGGCCGATCGCTCTAGGAGATACTCCCAGAGCCGCTGGGGTAATTTTTGCGGCAATTCGGGCGGGGTTGGGGGCGATAGGTGGGGGGCTAGGTGGGGCGATCGCGGCGACGGGGAAGCTGGGGGCGTTGCGAGGGACCAGTCGGGCTGGGCCGTGCGCAGTTGTTTCCGGGCTTGATGGTCTTTGCTGTCCCGCAGCCGTTGCAGCACCGTTTCCCGGTTTAGCGCCGGGAGCCACTGAATTTGTAATTCCGCTTGGTACTGGGCCTCATGGAGCAAACGCGCCCCCCAGGCCGACAGCCGCAGAATCGCCGGACCACTGAAGCCCCAATGGGTAATCAAGACCGGACCCGTCTGCTCTAGGGGCTTTTGGCCCAGCATCAAGCGCACCCTAGCCTGGGGAATACTGACCCCGGCCCGCTGCTGAAGGGCACGATCGCGGACCTGCAAGGTAAACAGGGAGGGCACTGGCGCAATAATTTGATGGCCTAGGGACTGAGCCAAGCGGTAACCCTGGGGACTGCTGCCCGTGGCCAACAGCAGCCGATCGGCCTGGACTAGCTCCCCCGACTTGAGCCGCAGTTGGAACGGCCCCCCTTCGGGCTTGTTCACCGCCACCACGGGCGCACGTTGCCACAGAACCACCCCCGCCGCTGCCGCTGCTGTTTCCAGGCACTCAATAATGGTCTCGGAGCGATCGGTGACGGGGAACATCCGCCCATCGGCCTCGGTTTTGAGCGAGACTCCCCGCCCTTGGAACCAAGCCACTGTATCCTGGGGCTGAAAGCGGCTAAAGGCTCCCCGGAGCGCCTTGCCCCCCCGTGGGTAGTGCTGCACCAGTTGGAGGGGGTCAAAACAGTGGTGGGTAACGTTACAGCGCCCCCCGCCGGAGATGCGCACTTTGGTTAGGGGCTGGGATCCCGCTTCTAGCAACAGCACCCGCTGCTGGGGGTTGGCTTCGGCGGTGGCGATCGCCGCAAAAAAGCCCGCTGCCCCCCCACCCACGATCGCCACGGTCCAAGGTTCAGACCCAGCACCAGAAGCAGTAGAAAAGTTTGGGCGATCGGCCATGGGCTGCGACCCTCCAGATCAGCATAATGGGAAAGGTTTGGCGGCAGAATCTCCGTCTCGATCGGGGCTGGGGCAGGACTGCCCTGTTGCTGAGGCAACATCGCCCTGGGTCCGAGGCGAGGCTTCCGGAGTTCCGGCCCAAATCCTAGCATGTTCCCTAATTGGGGCCTATAGCAGATCATTAGAGTGAGGATCAGTTGAGCGTATGAGTAAAGGATTGGCGATCGGGTTGGGGGGGGTGGGCGTTGCGCTGGCGGCGCTGCCGTGGGTTTTCCCCGATGTGGTGTTGGGGCTGCTGCCGGGACAACCGGAGGCCATGCCCCCCTGGGTTTATGGGGCGGCGGGTGCTTTGGGGGCTGGCTTGTTGTGGCAGGGCTGGCAAACGTGGCGCAAGTCCCGATCGCGGCAACCGCAGTCCGATGCGAAGTCGATCGTGGCCGCAGTGCTGCTACCCCTAGAAAATCAAGGCTGGACCGTCAAATATAGCGGCGGGGGCAGTAAGGCCGGAAAAACTGGAAAAGGCTCGAAAACCGTTGCTCCTTCCCTAGAAGCTTTGGTTTCTTCGCCTAAGGGCCAACATTTTTTAATTAGCGTTAAATCCCACCGAGGTAAGGTGGGCAGTGAGGGGGATCAAATTTTTCGGGTCTATGATCAGTCCCAACGCCCCTTTGAGACCGATCTCCTTGCCCAAACCCGCCAGCGGGCCGCTGGCCTTAAGGCAAAACTGGGTGAGGTTACGCCGATTCTGGTTTTCCCAGAGGCATTGGTGGAAATCAAGGAAAATCCCGTCGGTGGGGTCTATGTAGCCGGTCGCACCACGTTAAGAGCCTGTTTACTCCAAAAAACCAAAGCCTAAGTACCCTTCTCCCATCGATCCACCCCGTGTTTACGCCATCTTCGGCCCCCGGTAGGGGCAATCCCCCCGTGGTTGCCCCATTCTCCTGTAATTGCCCTGATCTCCTGCAATTCGTCTATTTCCTTGTAATTGCCCCATTCTCCTGTAATTGCCCTGATCTTCTGCAATTGCCCTGATCTTCTGCAATTCGCCTATTTCCTTGTAATTGCCCCGAAATTTCCTAAAATGGTCAGAATTCTTCGGTTAAACCCAGGATATGACCCCTAAACTTGTTCCCCTTACCTTGACTCTATGTCCTTCCCTATGCGTTTCCTCGATCCCAAAACTGACTTTGCCTTCAAAAAAATCTTTGGCTCCCCCCAAAGCAAGCCCATCCTGATCGAGTTCCTCAATGCCCTCGTCTATGATGGCCAGCCCACCATCCAAGACCTGGAAATCCTCGATCCCTACCAATCTCCCCAGCTTCAGGGCATAAAAGACACTTTTCTCGATGTTAAGGCCAAGCTGGACAGCGAGAAGACGGTTCTCATTGAAATGCAAGTCCTGAACCCCCTAGACTTTAACAAGCGCATTCTCTACAATGCCGCCAAAGCCTACTCCCTCCAGCTAGAGCGCGGCCAGGGCTACAGCCGCCTGCGCCCCGTCATTGCCCTGACGATCGTGGACTTTGTGCTGTTTCCAGAGCGCGATCGGCCCTTTTCCCATTACCAACTGCTCGATCGCGATGATGGCCTTCCCTACGGTGATGATTTGGAGCTAATCTTTATAGAACTGCCTAAATTCAGAAAATCCCTGGCAGAACTGGAGACTTTGGCAGACCTATGGGTCTTTTTCCTCCAGAAGACCGCAGAACTCGACGAAGTTCCCGCCCCCCTCGACCAAAACCCGAACCTGACCTCTGCCTTCCAAATTGCCGAAACCGCTAACCTCAGCCCCGCAGAATTTGAACTGGTGGAGCGTCGTGCGTTGATGGTGGAAGATAGTCGCAATGTGGTTCGGCGAGCGGTGCAGGAGGCCCGACAGGA
>JBMTWK010000260.1:0-5225 GCA_049452395.1 Prochlorothrix sp.
ATCTGGATCTTTGTCAAGTACATTTTATACATAATTAGTGCGATACCCCTGCTACAATCCCTAGACGGACGTTGATGGGAAAGGTTCCCCTTAAATTTGGCAAAGTCAAAACTTGCTAAGGACAGAAAATTGACAGCCGTTGAGCCAATAGCTGAACTCATGCCACCTTGTCCAGGGTACCCCTATCCCTTGCCAATATGATCTACTTCATGGAAACTTCATAGCCTGCAAGCCTTGCACAGGAGCCTGAGCGGGGGTCTGAGGTCAGCACGCCAAGGGCTGCAAAGTCAGTGGATATACGGAGTTTAGCCCCTGGGACAGGTGCGTAGAATACCGTCCATTTGGGCAGTCTTACCGTCGGTTAATTCCGTAGGATCACGGGAGGGTCGATTTATAAGATGAAACAATTTTTATATTTTCGTTACAGAATTCGCTCTGAATTGCCCCCTGTCCTATATGGCCCCGCGCAGATCGGCTTCAGTCCGTCTCTTCCATCCGCTCCAGTCCATGGCTTACACTAGACCCTGCCCCTGGGTCATCCAGAATCACAGCCGATGGGTTGATGGATGATGAGGGATTAATTTTTTTGTTTGAGGTGGTTTGTCCATGCGCCTGTCCCAAATGCTCCTGGTCACCCTACGGGAAGATCCCGCCGAGGCCGAAATCCCCAGCCATAAATTGCTGCTACGGGCGGGTTATATTCGCCGCATTGCCAGCGGGATCTATGCCTACTTGCCGCTAATGTGGCGGGTGCTGCAAAAGGTCTCCCAGATTGTGCGGGAGGAAATGAACGCCACGGGTGCCCAGGAGTGTTTGTTGCCGCAGTTACAACCGGCGGAGCTATGGCAGGAGTCGGGCCGCTGGGATACCTATACCCAGGCGGAGGGGATTATGTTTACCCTCACCGATCGCCAAGAGCGGCAGGTGGGCCTAGGGCCAACCCATGAGGAGATCATTACGGCGATCGCCCGCGATATGATCCGCTCCTATCGCCAGTTGCCCCAGAATTTGTACCAAATCCAGACTAAATTCCGGGATGAGATTCGGCCCCGGTTTGGCCTGATGCGGGGGCGGGAGTTCATTATGAAGGATGCCTATTCCTTCCACAGCAGCGAGGAGAGTCTGCGGGAAACCTACGCAGCCATGGATCAGGCATACCGCAATATTTTCCGGCGCTGTGGGCTAAAGTTTCGGCCTGTCCAAGCAGATTCAGGGGCGATCGGCGGCTCTGCGTCCCAGGAGTTTATGATCCTCGCCGATGCGGGGGAAGACGAGATTCTCTACACCGACGATGGCCAGTATGCGGCCAATGTCGAAAAGGCGGTATCTTTACCGGCAGATGCGGTAGAGTCGCCTTTTAATAGCTATCAAAAGCGGTAAACGCCCGGAACAGCCACGATCGCCACCCTCTGCGACTTCCTTCAGTGCGATGCGACCCAAATCGTCAAAAATGTGCTGTATCAGGCCGTCTACGACAACGGCACGACGGTACTGGTGCTGGTCAATATTCGCGGCGATGAGGACGTGAATGAGGTCAAGCTCACTAATGAACTCAGCCGCCAAGCAGTCAACTATGGGGCCAACACCTTGATTGCCCTCACGGTGCCCGATGCCGATGCCCAGCAAAAATGGGCCAGTGAGCCGCTCCCCCTGGGCTATATCGCACCGGACCTCGCCGATCACTATATTGCCAAGCAGGAGGGGGTTAGCCCGAAATTCCTGCGCATTACCGACTTAACCGTGCTGGAATTAAAGAATTTCGTCACGGGAGCCAATGAGACGGGCTATCACGTCGTTGGAGCCAATTGGGGCCAGCAATTTGAGTTACCCCCAATTCAGTTGGATTTACGCACCGCCAAGGCGGGCGATCGGTCTCAGCACGACCCCAGCCAACTCCTCCACAGTGCCCGTGGCATCGAAGCGGGGCATATCTTCCAGTTGGGCCTCAAATATTCCCAGGCCATGGGGGCTACCTATGCAGCGGAGTCCGGCGAAGACCTGCCGTTGTGGATGGGCTGCTATGGGGTGGGGGTCTCCCGCGTTGCCCAGGCAGCAGTGGAACAGTCCCACGATAAAGATGGGATTATCTGGCCCGTGGCGATCGCGCCCTATGCGGCGATCGTGGTTATGCCCAATGTCAAGGATGCCGAGCAGGTGGCGGCGGCGGAGCAGCTTTACGCCGATTTGAACGCGGCGGGGATTGAAACCTTACTGGACGATCGCACCGAACGGGCTGGAGTCAAATTCAAGGATGCGGATCTGTTGGGGATTCCCTATCGCATTGTCACGGGCCGCTCTTTAAAAGAGGGTAAGGTTGAGGTTGTGCAACGGGCTACGGGAGAATCCCAGGAAATTTCCCTCGATCAAGTCGTTTCTACCCTCCAAACTTGGATCGCGGCGGCGATCGCCTAACTTGTTCACCGCCATGAATACCCCTTACCAGCGTCAAATTAGCGCCTTGGGCTGGACTGAGCTACGATCGCTGTGGCAGCAAATCCAAGCCAACAACACCCCCCAATGGCCCCCCGGTAAAGCCTTGGAGTACCTGGTCATCCGGGCTTTCCAACTGGATGGGGCCGCAGTGCGCTTTCCCTACAGCGTCCGCTTGGCGGGGGAAGAGGTGGAACAAATCGACGGGGCCGTTCACTGGGATGCGTTCTCCTGTTTGGTGGAAACCAAAGATTTCGCCGAACCGGTCAATGTTGAGCCGATCGCCAAGCTGCGCAACCAACTCCTGCGCCGCCCCGGTGGCACGATCGGTCTTGTCTTCAGCCGCAATGGCTTCACCCAACCCGCCAAAACCCTCGCCCAATACGTCGCCCCCCAAACCATCCTGCTTTGGACCGGAAAAGAGCTGGAATATAGCCTCACTCAAGAGCGGATTTTGGATTTTTTAGTTCAGAAATACCGTATTGCAGTGGAACAAGCCCAGTTTGACTACTTAGTATACGAGGAAAGTCTCTAATGCCCCCTCAAAGCTGCTATGTCCTCTGTGAAAATTCTTTAGCTGTGCAGATGCTTCAAATTCTGGCACCCGCAACCACGGTGCGAGATTGGAAGTGGGTGGCAGGAGGCATTAAGGCTGAATTGGAATCCTTGGCCCGATCTCTGCTCATGAAGCGGCAAGTGCCTGTGGCGATCGTGGCCGATGGGGATTCCTTTGATCCCAGCGTTGTGGCTCAGCGACAGTGGGAAATTGAGAGTTTCGTGGCTAAGGTGGCAATTGAGGCTCCCGTCAAAGTTTTACTGTTCACCCCCAGCCTAGAGATTCTTTTTTTCCAAGATTTAGCCTTTTTAGCCTCTCTTTTAGACCTAGAGATTTCACCGGAAGACTGGGCACGGGGACAGCAACAGCCTAAGGCAGTGCTAAACACCCTACTGGCCCGATCGCCCCATCAACTCCGATCGCCCCACGCCGATCCCTGGCAAACCCTCCTCGATCGGCTCGCAGCCCAACCGCCTCAAGCCCTCACCCCCCTCCAGCAGCACCCCGTCATCCAAGCACTGCACCAGTTCCTAACCCAAGTTGAACAGTGGCAGAAATCGCAGACAATCCCAGAAGTAGCCCTGAAATAGCCCTAAGCTAGCCCCAGAATAGCCCCAAAATCCCGCTATGATTGCCATTCCTGCCGGATTTACCCCGACCGACTACCTTACCCTCGAAGCCCAAAGCCTCCATCGCCATGAGTATCGGGCGGGTCAGGTCTATGCCATGGCCGGGGGCAGTGATGACCATGACGAGTTGTGTTTGAACTTGATTGAAATCTTGCGATCGGCCCTGCGGGGGTCTGACTGTGCGGTGCGATCGGGCAACGTCAAGGTCAGCTATCAGGAGCAGTTTTATTATTATCCCGATGCCTTTGTCACCTGTGACCCCCGCGATCGAACCGATCGACAGATTAAGCGCTATCCCAAGCTGATCGCCGAAGTCCTCTCTCCCTCTACTCAGGAGTTCGATCAAACCACAAAATTTGAGGATTATGCCCAAATTGCGACCCTAGAGGACTATCTACTCCTTCACCAAACCCAACTGCGCGTCGAAGTGCGGCGACGTGGGGGAGGCGGGTCATGGCAAGTCGTCGTCTATGGTCCAGGCAGTGTGATTAAACTGCCCAGCGTGGGGGTAGAGGTGGCGATCGAGGTGCTCTATCAAGGAGTGAGTGGGACTGAGGATGGAGGAGCCTGTTAATGCCATAGGAGCAGAAAAAGGGCGGGTTTTGGTGACCGATCAGTTAAAATCGTCAATTTTTCATAAAAAAACTGCCCCTACGAGAATTTTGAGGCTTTAGGGGGAAAGTCGCTGAATTTCCCAGGTTTGGGATTCCTGGAGATGGTAGCCAAAGCGATCGTGCAAACGATTACTCCGCCCCTGCCAAAATTCAAAGTATCGAGGCGTAATCCGATATCCCCCCCAGAACGGCGGCAAAGGCACTTCACCCTGCTGGAATTTCTCCTGAATCTTAGCAAACTGCATCTCTAACAACTGCCGCGAGGAAATAATACTGCTCTGCTGGGAACACCACGCCCCCAACTGGCTCCCCCTAGGACGGGAAAGAAAGTACTGCAAAGACTCCACCGTAGGCACCTTCGTTGCAGTACCCTGGATCTGGACTTGGCGCTCTAGGGCTAGCCAGGGGAATAAAATCGAAACTTGGCCGTTTTGGTTGAGATGCTGGGCTTTGCGGCTTTCATAGTTGGTATAAAAGACAAAACCCCGCCGATCGAAGGATTTTAGCAGCACTGTACGCTGCCAAGGGCCATGATCTGGATCGACCGTCGCCAAAACCATCGCGTTGGGTTCCAACAATTGCGCCTCGCAGGCTTGCTGAAACCAAGTTTCAAACTGCTCAAAGGGATCGTCTTTCAGGTCCGATCGCCGCAGTCCCGCTTGGGTATAGTCACGGCGCAAAGCGCTGATATCAGGCAGATTATCCATAGAACTAGTAATAGAAGGGCATTAAACGCGAACAAATTGACTCAACAGCACATTTCCCAAGAGGTGAGCATGGCCTTGGCAGTGGAGGCCCGATCGCGTGCCGAAGTCTTGCCGCTGTTGGCGACTGTAGAAGCGAATCCCGTTGGGGGAAAAGGGAATGGTGTTAAAGAAGCTGGGAGCGATGTCCACCAAATAAAACTGCCCACCAGGGCTTAAAACCCGGCTCACTTCTTGGAAAACGGCCTGGGGATCAGGATAGTGCAAAAAGCTCAGGGTGTTAAACACCGTC
>JBMTWK010000261.1:0-5205 GCA_049452395.1 Prochlorothrix sp.
TCGGCCCTCTTCCCCCTGGGATCGCCGACTTGCAGTCGGCCCTCTTCAGCATTTAAAACAAATCCGCCGGATCCGCCGATTGCAGTTGACGGGTTGCGATCGCCCCCGACAGCAAACACATCGTTAACGTTAAACCAAAAACAAAAATCGCCCGATCGGGCCGTAAAACCATCGGTAACGTCGTCGCAGCCGCAGCCACCTTGTACAGAACCGCCGAAACCCCCAGCCCCGGCAAAAACCCCAGCAAAGCCAAAATAATCGACTCCTCAACCACGATCGCCAGCAAATAGCCCTGACTGAATCCCATCGCCTTAAAAGTCGCATACTCTCGCAAATGCGCATTCACATCCGTTGACAGCACCTGATAGACAATCACCACCCCCACCACAAACGCCATACTCGCCCCCAACCCAAACACAAACCCCACCGGACTTTCCCGCCCCCAATAATCCCGCTCCTTCTGGACAAAATCCGGCTTCGTAAACACCTCCACATCCTCCGTCAGGGACTGCGCCAGGGCATCCCGCACCGCCAGCACATCAACCCCCGGCTCCACCGTCAACAGCCCCAAACTAACACTGCCCGGATTGCGTTGCGGAAACAGTAAACTATAGGTCTGATCACTAGTCACCACAAAGCCATCCGTGCCAAAGGAAGCCCCTAGCTGAAATAGACCCTGAATTTTCAAGGTTTTCCCCTCAGACTCCGTTTTAACCGCCTCCCCTCGCTCCAATTGCGCAATCAACTGGTCATACTCCCCCCGCGAACCCCGATCGAACAACACCACCATCGGCTCCTTCAGTAACTCAGCCTGAGCATTCACCCCCGACAGCATCAGGGCCGGTTTACGGGGGTCAAAGGCCAGAATTTGCACAAAAGTATCCTGTCCCGTCTGGGGATTGGTCCAGGTCAAGGGGCGGGAATACAGGGCTTGGGCCTGGGTTACGCCGGGGATATCCAGGGCTTGATAAAGGCGACGGCGGCTGAAAGTCGAGAAATTCTGGCTATTTTTGGCATTAGGCGAGACCAAGACAATATCTGCGTCCAAACTCTTAATCAGAGCCGTATTACTGTCATACAGCGCCCCCTTAAAGCCCAACTGCATAAACATTAAAATATCCGCAAAGGCAATCCCCGCCAGAGCCGTTGCCAAACGACTGCGCTCCCGGAACAGTTGCAACCAACCCAAGGGGGTACGGCGACGAATAGCACCAAAAGGCTGCGATCGGGGTCGATTCAACCCATCTGCGGCCATAACAGCAGGAGTCTGTGGAACAGGAGTAGACGTTTCGATCGCCATAAAATTACACCAAACTCAAAATAAACTTATCTGACGACCCTGGTTCCCCTGCTCTGCGTGGGAACTCTTAGCGGCGCTCCAGCGCCCTGAGTCGCAAAACTTTGGGAGAAGACGCGGTCGCGTCTGGGAGGCATTCCCACGCCGGAGCGTGGGAACGAGAAATATAGGAGAAATATCTCAAAAACTAGGGTTGGATGGCAATTTGCGCCGTTACCTGCAAATTCGTAAACCGTGGCGTAACCTGACGCGAAGACTCATCCAAAGCAATCCACACCTCCACCACCCGCGCATCGATCGTCGCACTGGGATCCGTACTGATCACACTTTGGACCTGTACCTTTTGCCCCAGTCGCTCCACCGTCCCCCGCAAGGGTTGGGGCAAAGCCTCACTAGTCACCACCACCGGCTGACCCACCGCAATTTGCTGAAAATCGCTTTCATAGACCTCAGCCCGCACGCTCATCTGCTCCACAGCCCCCAATTCCAGCAAATCACCCCCGCCCTCCACCTGCTCCCCGGTTTGGGCAAAAACCTCCAGCACTACCCCCGATCGTGGTGCCCGCACCAAAGTTTGGGCCAACTCCACCTCCCGCTGGGCGATCGTGGCTTGAGCTTGGTTCACCTGGGCCTGGGCAACTGCCACATCCACGGGCCGCACCTCCGCGATTTGGGCTAATTTAGCCTCTGCCGCCAGGAGTTCCGGCGATCGGGTTGTTTTCAAGCGCTCCAGTTCCGCTAAGGCTTGCTGATAACTTTGTTGCGCCGTTTCCCAGCCTAGCTGATAGCCATCCCGCTCCAAAGCCGCGATCGCCCCCGTCTCATACAACCCCTGGTACCGCTCCAGATCTAGCTTTGCCTTTTGGGCCTCTGCCCCCAGGCGCATAACTGCGGCCTCCTGAGCCGTAATCCGAGCTGCCTGATCCGCCTCTAACCGTTGAATTTCCGCCTTTTGGCCCGCAATTTCCCCCATCTTAGCCCCTGCCTGGACCTGGACCAGTTGGGCCTCCGCCACGGCCAGCGCTTGGCTTGCCTGCAACAAAGCCGCCTTCCGCAACGGGTAAGTATCTAAAACAGCCAGAATTTGGCCAACTTCAACGCTATCTCCTTCCTTAACCTGCAATTGCTCAACTCGGCTGCCTTGGGCCGTTGAAGGCACTGCAATTTTAAGGGTTTCTCCCTGGGGTTCTAGCACCCCCAAGGCCGTGACGGTGTTGGGCTGGAGATTGGGCGAAGTCAGGGCGGGACTCGGTTCCGGGGTGTCTTGGGCTTGGAGCAATTGCCCCGGACGCAGGATTGCAAGGCCAAGGCCAACCCCGACCAAAGCGACAAGGGCGATCGGGAGCAGTTTGGGGGGGGAAGATGCAGGGAAAGGTGCTGTCATAGTGGGGCGCAACCGGGAACGGTGCAACAGAGGACGGTGCAACAGGAAAGCAAAAACTAACTAAACGGTTTAGTAAAGTTTCTGCATTTATACTAAACTGTTTAGTAAAGTCTGACAAGCAACATCCCCAGAAAAACGTCAGCTCGATCCCCCCAGCAAGAACCTCTATGGCTACTAAAACTGAAACCAAGGCTGACGTAATTCTGGCAGCGGCCCTCCGGGAGTTTATTAAGACGGGCTACATGGGCACCAGCCTCGATCGCATTGCCAAGGCGGCTAAAGTCTCCAAACCCACCCTATATAGCTATTTTCACGACAAAGCCAGCCTGTTTGAAGCAGTGATCAAGGGCCAAATTCAAACCTTTAGCCAAGACATGACCAAGCTGTCCCTAGACTGGAATTTCCAGGTCAGTCCTGATCCCAATTCCTATCCCGATCCCCGGACCCTGCTGCTGATGGTGCTGAATCGCCTCCTCGATCGAATGCTCAACAACACCGATCAACACCATGAAATTGTGCGGTTGCTCCTGGGGGAATCGGGCCGCTTTCCCAACCTCGCCCAACAGGTCATTGCTTCGGTCCACAAACCCGTCATCGATCGCCTCAGCCACCTCCTCACCACCCATCCCCAAATCCACTGCGCCGATCCCCGCCTCACGGCTTGCACCCTCTTCGGCTCCCTGATTTACTACACCATGACGCAACACATGCTGCAATCTGCCCTCATTCTGCCGATCGATCGCGATATCTACCTCAATAACCTCGTTTCCCTCGCCCTCACTCCCCCTTCCCCTGAATCACAACGGTTTTAGCGGCATATTTTGACACAATCTCAGCTACCAACCCCAAACTCAACCTGCCTTCTTTTAGATACCCAGGACACAGAAACCCAGAGGGCAGATTTGGAGAGATAACCGCAATTTGGCAAGAATTTGCGCAAAAAACCGCCCCTACAAATATTGACTACGCCTTAAGGTTCAGTAGCCCCTGTTCCTTTAATTTGGGATCAAAGCGCAGCTTCAGCGTCACTCCCCGCGCCTCTAAACAGGCAAAAATCTCCTGCTCAACCCGCCGCGCCACATCTTTAATCAGCTTGCTGCGGTTCAGGTCATCTGCCGCCGCGATCGACGCTTTTTCAGCCTCCGTCATCAGCGGTTCCACTGCGATCGCCTGGGTCCAGCGCTCCTCCTCTGGCCCATTGCCCAGGGGAACCGCTCCGTTTTCCGTGAGCCACTGTTGCCGCATAGCCTCCAAAACCGTCCGATTAGGCCGATCGAGGGTCTGCACCTTCACCCAATAGCATTGTTCCGGGCAACGCACCAAATGCTGCTTCAAACTGGCATAAATATCCCGCGATAACCCCACATAGCAGAGCGCCTTCGCTTCATCAAAGATGGCATAGGCTCCCACCTTCCCCGCAAAGGGCTGTTCTGGGATCAGGCCCCCATCATCGAGGTATGACACAAAGGGCAGGGCACTGAGGCTGGGAATATCGATCGTCATGGGGAACGGGGCAACGCAGTAATGCCCCAGTGTATCAGGTTCGGCGATCGGGGCGGGTTTCGATCGCTGCTAGCCCCCTAGCGGCAGGGAACAGCACAGGGCTGCAAGCCAAAAATCGGCTGGGGATCCAGGCCGGTAATGCCATAGAACTCGACCGGGGTCAGGGTGCTGACGATCGGGGCCGCTTCCCAGGTTTGGAGCTGTTGGTGGGTTTTTTGAAAAAACGGCAGACCCCGCAGGTAGTGGAGCCGGAGCCAATGGGAAACCAAGGTTTCCACCAGGGCTAGCTCAATCAAAGGGGCGGGATAGGAGCGCAGCAGATCTTCAAGATAGGCCGAACAGAGCGGACTATCCCCCTGATCCAGGTGGTAGCTGCTGACGATGTGGCGCACCCGTTGGCGGTGGGCCTGGTGGCGATCGAGGTAGGTGGGCTTATCGGTAGGCTCGTCCATGGGGCTTTCACGGTCTATGGGCTTCATGAGCAATTGCGGCTGAAAACGGAGTGTCAAGCTAGAAAGCACTGGAGTTAGAAAAGCCAGACTTGCTGGAATACAAATTAAAAATAAAACTTTTACACTTATAAAAATACCACAAAACTGGGTTGCGATCAAAATTAAATACTGGAGTACTCAATTAAAAACATTAAAATACCCTGTGAAGGCGATCGATCGGCCCGATCGGCATCACAGGGTAAGGGCAAACCCCCCGTGGTTGCTCTGGTTCAGCAATCTGGTAGGGGCAAACCCCCCGTGGTTGCCCTGGTTTGGGCCTCAGGGAGACGGGACGCTGGGAGACGGGACGCTGGAGCGTCCGACAGGCATTCCCACGCCGGAGCATGGGAACGAGAGTAACGGCCCCCTTCAACGATCCTCAGGGAGAGGGGACGCTGGAGCGTCCGACAGGCATTCCCACGCCGGAGCGTGGGAACGAGAGTAACAAGAATAAAAAACTCTGCTGAAGTCAGTAAAAAACTTGTAGGGGCGGGTTTTTCGTCGAAAATCTTGCTGGATCGCCGTTATTA
>JBMTWK010000262.1:0-5197 GCA_049452395.1 Prochlorothrix sp.
TTAGCGTGGAATTAGGCTATAACCCCGTTTTTCGGGTGATTGAGAAGCGCTAGGTGGGCTGAAGCCCTCGATCGGCCTTGCTTAACCTGAAACTTAGCTCCGCACCTGGGGGCAAGGCTTGGGGCTGGCTTGGGCGATCGGGCACTGATTCACCAAACACCCCTGCTCATAGGAAGGTTCCGTTTCCAAGGCAGCAGGCGCTTGGCCAAAGACCATCTCGCAGCTAAAATCCTCAAAATTGGGAGTCATGCTGAGGGGAATGCCAAAATCCTCGGTGAAAAAGGTTTGGGTGGGCTGTTTGCAGAGATTAACGCAAAGGCCAACGCAACGGCTTTGATCGAGATAACGGCACTTTTGGATATGGACTCCACTGCGCTGGGTGGTAACCGTGCCATCGGGCTGGGTCACCTCGACCGATCGCACCTCACAGGGACCCACCAGCCACTCAAACAGCAGCGTAGCAAACCAGGCATTAAGCTCACAGACTAAGCGGGTGGGGCTAAATAGAGTCCGAATCAGCCATAAAATCGGCGGTGGCACCAACGATCTCAGCACAACCGCCACCACGGCCCGTTGCTCCTGGGCACTCCGCCCCTGCATCATTTGCTTGGAGAGTTCTACAAACCCGTCATAGCCCGCTTGGGGGATGCGAGTGCCGAGGGCTGTGGCGATTTTGCGGCTAAAGAGCCAGATAAAGAGACGATCGAACCAATTATCATGGTAGACCTCAGGGGCAGGGAAAGGCGTAGTCATGGCGGGAGCAAGAAAGATGCAGGAACTCATCCATTGTACCGGTTCGCCATGCTGTACTAAGGATCGCTTAAAATTGCCTCAAAGTTGCCCTTACCGACGTTTTTTTCTAGGGTTTCAAGAATTTTCTGAGCCTTGCGGGGAGAATCGTAAGGACTCTTGCAGTAAACCGGTTTACCGTGGCGACCACATTCAATATAGAGCGAGCGATCCCAGGGACCGAGGAAGTCCTTCCCCTTCTCAAAGTCGGGATGGGGGGCCAAGCCACACTGTTGGGCAAAGTCCAAAGCACTGAAAATCACGGCCTGGGCTTCGGGGAGGGAAACGGCCAAGCGCCCCAGTGTTTCAGTGTTATAGAGCTTATCCAACAATGTAGGCAGCGCCGATCGATCGACGGTGCTTGGGGCAATGACATCCTTCACGCCTAAACAGTAATAGTCAATTAAATAGCCCGCGTATTTGATTTTCGTGGCGCTGACTTGTCGAGCGATCGTGACCGTAACCAATCCCTCATTGGCTAGGGATTTAGAGTGCGATCGGCCATAATTAATCGGAACCCGTTGCAGTTGTCCGGCCTTGGGGGGTAGGAGTTTATCGACCGGAACAAAGGGAGAGCGAAAACTGCTAGAAATCCAGCAGCCATGGAGGGGATCGAGGGCAGCACGCGAGGGGCGATCGTCCTGTAACGCTGTACTGTTCGTTTTCAGGATCGCACTCACCTCAGCCGGTTTCAGACTCAGTTTCCGGGCAATTTGCTTCGGCGTAAGGTTCTTTAAGCGCAGATCGATCACGTCTTGAACGAGTTGTTCATCCATAGCAATCAGAAAGGAAATCAGAAAAAATCGGGTTCATCTTAACTTTAGCGATTTAACCGACATGGATACTTTTGGGTATCTTGCCCGCACCATTACTTTATTCGCCTATCCAACCGGCACGGCTTGGACCTTAGGCCCTAATATGACAACAACACCCAACGCTCTAGCTCTGAGGCACTCCATCTCAGTTAACCATCTTATCTGAAGAATAACGACCTCTTTCCTCAATCACAGGGGAAAAGCGTTATTAACTTCCAATAAGCAACAGTTTAAGGAGTATCAGGTTGAGAATTGGGTGTTGAAGATGGAATACGAGACAGAACCAAAATAAACAGTGTTTCACCTCCAGTGTATATATAGGTCACCTGTTCGTTCTGCCAGGGAAACAGTGCAATGGGGGAAATCGGCTGAGCTGAGGGCTTTAGCCCTGTTTCACGTTGTTCTTGGGCTTTGGAGAAACTCGGCCTCTTGCTTCTGCTTCAATTTCTAAGATAACGCCTGATTGTGCCCTAGGATCAATCTCGCAATCAAAGTTTACAGATGCGGGATTGCAGACGGGCTAGATGTCGGCTGATGGCTCCCGACCCATGGCCCAAACTGGAACTATAATTGATAAGGAAAGCCGGTCAAAACTGCGGTGGCCAAGCTAATGGAGAGAATCCGTCGCACTTTTGCAGGCAGAGACGGGCCAGAGCGCTGATCCCCCCAGGGAACCGGTTGGACTGGTATCCTGATTATTCATACCGTGAGATGTACCCGATGGATAGTAGTGCCCGATCGGCGTGGCAACGGCTACGTCAGCAAGAAATCACCTGTGAAGAAGCTTTAAAACTGCTGGTCGATCGCAAAGGATCGGTCAACCTCACCCTCCTGGATCCGGAGGTCAGCCAACGTTTTTTCCGGGAATTCCCCGATCGGCAAAGCCTTCCGCCCTTACTGCCGCTGCTGCTCTGGCAAAGCTGCTACTATCTCGGCAGTCCCGTCCAGGTCGAGCAGTCCGTAATGGACTATTTACTCGATCAGACGCTTTGTAAAATTAAAATTCTGCCTATTTCTGACAAAAGCTACCGCACTTGGTACCACACCACTCGCCTCGATCCCAACAACATCAATGCTGAGCAACTGATCAACCCCCTGACGGGCCAGAAAGAGCAAGAGAATATTAGCGAAGTCACCGAGCTGTTTCTAACCAAAGCCGTTGATCAAATCAGTCGGATTAAAACGATTATTTCCGGTGCTTTGCGTAATCGAGCCAGTGATATCCATTTAGAACCTTCTAAAGAGGGTTTGCGCATCCGCTACCGAATTGATGGGGTTTTACGGGATATTACAACCCTAGCACCAGAGCTACAGCGGCGGGTGATTGTGGCCCTCAAGGTCATGTCTGAACTGGATATTTCCGATAGTCGCCGCCCCCAGGATGGTCGCATTGGGGAACAGTATCGCAGCGGAGAAAGTGCCAGCATTGGCTTGGATATGCGGGTTAGTACGCTACCCTGTATCATGGGTGAAAAAGCGGTAATTCGACTTCTCCCGCAGCAAAATCCCTTCGATTCCCTGGAAGATCTCGGCTTTACTCCCTCTGCCCTCATTCTCTATCGCCACTGGATTCAGCAGCCCCAGGGCATGATTATCTTCACTGGACCCACTGGCTCCGGCAAAACCAGCACCCTCTACACCAGCCTTCAGGCCGTCGCCACCCCCCAGGTCAACGTCACCACGGTGGAAGATCCCGTCGAGTACGTTCTCAATCGCATTAATCAAACCCCCGTTAACGAAAAGGCGGGGATGACCTTTGCGGCGGGGTTGAGATCGATCCTGCGCCAAGACCCCGATGTGATCATGGTGGGGGAAATCCGGGATCAGGAAACGGCGGAAACAGCGGTGCGGGCGGCCTTGACGGGGCACCTGGTGCTGACGACGCTCCACACCAATGATGCCATTAGCACAATCCCTCGCCTCAAGGATATTGGCCCTGATCCGGGCTTAATTAGCGATGCTCTCCTAGGAATTGTTGCCCAACGTCTTGTCCGCCGCGTTTGCCCCCACTGTAGTGTTCCCAGTACCCCAGATCTAGATCAGTTAAAACGCCTAGGCTTGCCCCCCAACCACCCCACGGAGGCTTGGCGACAGGGAACGGGCTGTGAACAGTGTTTTGAGTCGGGGTTTCTGGGGCGGGAGGCCGTGATCGAGTTGTTGGATGTGGACGATCGGGTGCGGCAGTTGATTTACCAAGGCACGGTGACGGATTTACGCCAATATTTGAACCGACGGGGCTATATTTCCTTCCGACAGGCCGCGATCGCCAAGTTAGACCTGGGTTTGACCACGCCCGCTGAAGTTTTCCGGGTTTTACCCATCAGTGCCCTCGGACTCTAGCCTCAGGTACTCCGGTGGCACCTGGTCCACTAGCCATACACCATTGGCCGATCGCCAAAAACAAACCCCCGTTTTGGCTAACTTTTCCGCTTCAACCACTAAAACTACAGGTTTCCCATGGCGTTGGCCAACTTTTCGGGCAGTTTCTGGGTCAGCAGAGAGATGGACCTGATGGCGACTTATTTTTTGGAGACCCTGGGACAGAATTGCGGCTAAGTTAGCCTGAGCAGTGCCGTGGTAGAGGTAGGACGGAGGCGCTTGGGGCTGGAGTTGCAAATCAACGGGGGTACTGTGGCCCTGATTGGCCCGAATCGACTGACCATCGGCACTGAAGGCAAAGCGCTGTTTGTCACTGTCCGCCACAACGATCGCCAACTCTGCGGCACTGATGGGAAAGTTATCCGCCGCCGCTGCCGCCAGTAATTGGGCCACAGGCACCCATCCCCCCGGTGCTAGGCTCAGTCCCAGGCGATCGGGGTCGTGGCGAAGGTGCTTGCTAAGGTATTTGCTAATCTGGGTGAGTCTGGCACTGTCCGATCGGGATTTAGCCATGGTTTCTAGCTCTCTAGGTCGTCTTCGCCAATATCTTCATGCCATAGGGCTAAATTGCCCTGAATAAAGCTTTCTAATAGGGCTTTGCAGGCTTGGGAGTGCAATTCAACCACAGTGATGCCCCGATCGCGCAACCAGTCAATCCCGCCCTGGAACGTCGTGGAGTCGCCCACCACCACAGTGCCAATGCCGAACTGCACTACAAGGCCACTGCAATACCAGCAGGGGGCAAGGGTCGTGACCATAATTGTGTTGCGGTAGCTGCGCTGGCGACCCGCTTTGCGAAAAGCGTCGGTTTCGCCATGAATAGAGGGGTCGTTTTCCTGAACGCGGCGATTATGGCCGCGACCGAGGAGGGTGCCGTTTTGGTGGAAGAGGGCTGCCCCGATCGGGATGCCGCCTTCAGCTAAGCCTTGCTGGGCTTCTTCAAGGGCAACGGCGAGGAGAGTATTATAGTCCGGTTGAGTGGGGCTAAGGGGAGGAGCCATAGGGGATTAAAAGTTAGGGATAATGGGAAAATTTGGGTGTTTGGGGTCTAAAAAGGGGGGTCTCTACTAACATCGCGCAAGGGGGCAACCACGGGGGGTTTGCCCCTACCGTTAAAACGAGGGCAACCACGGGGGGTTTGCCCCTACCGACCAAAATCAGGGCAACCACGGGGGGTTTGCCCCTACCGACCAAAATCAGGGCAACCACGGGGG
>JBMTWK010000263.1:0-5191 GCA_049452395.1 Prochlorothrix sp.
GGTAGCTATCTGGGAGTTTTTGCCCAGATCGAGCATTTTCTGGAGTACCGGGAGATGGTGAAAGCCAATATTGAGGAACAGTTGGCGGCGTGCTTGGAGGAGGAAGCACGGGTGCGATCGCGGTGGGAAGCGGCCCAAGCTGAGGCTCAGTCGAAGGCAGTCGCGACTGCCTCCAGCTTGGAGCAAGTTGCATCGTAACGGTCATCCAACCGCTGGGTGCTGCACAGGGTTGGGAACCCCAACCCCTACCCTATTCCATCCCCGCGTCCCACAACGCTAGGGGCGGCTGAAGGGAAGACGACAAGGGGGGCGATGGTTCTCCTAGTAGACCAAGGCATAAGTTTTGCACCCCTGAGTGTGCGCGTCTTGCTCACCATGCGGGCAAGATGCCCGCACTAGAACGGGGGTGGGAATTTCTGCCCTGCTGGACTAGAGGGCTGGGTTAAGGCTGGTGCTGGTTTAGGCTGCGATCGGGGTGCGTTGCTGGCGTTCCTGGCGTTGGTACTCCGCTAGCTGGGCCTCGATCTGTTGGCGAACAATTTGGCGATACTCTAGGAAATGCTCGTTGTGGGCACAGAGGGTAATGTATTGCTCAGCAACTGCCGGATTTTGCCATAAAATATGGAAAAAATGGTGCCAGAACTTCCAGCGGGTCTCCCGCACCAGCCCTTGTCGCCAGATCACAATGGCTAAGGCTCGCACGACGACCCACTCTGGCCACTTAAAGGGAGTTTTGACTTTGGGTGCCCCTAATTTGAGGAAGTAGCGGTAAACCCGATCGAGATACTGACTTGGCTCGTATAGGGCAGAAAAAGCGTCCACATACTCCCGCGCAATGTCTTCGACGGGGCGGGTGGGGACAAAGTTCATCAGGGTGGTTTGATTAATGTTGCCGTCTTTTTCGATGAGTCGTCCTTCCTGGGCGAGACGGTGCCAGAGGGCGGTGTGGGGCAGGGCCTGGAGCATGGCAAAGGTTGTGGTGGGAATTCCGGTAATTTCAGCAAATTCAACAATACGCTGACCAGCACCGGGCTTTTCCCCGTCGAAGCCGATGATAAAACCGGCAATGACCCGCAGGCCCGATCGGGTAACCTTATCAATGGAGTCTAGGAGGGGCGATCGGGTATTTTGTAGTTTTTTGGTGAACCGTAAGCTGTCAGTATCTGGGGTTTCAATACCCATAAAGATCGCTGCAAAATTGCACTCCAGCATTAAATCAATCAGTTCATCATCTTGGGCCAGATCTAGAGATGCTTCCGTATCAAAACGGAAGGGATAACCCCGCTCTTCTTGCCAAATTTTTAGATCCTGGAGCAAGAGTTTGACATTGCGCTTATTGCCAATGAAATTATCGTCTACCATAAACACTCCACCGCGCCAGCCCAAATCGTAGAGGGCTTGGAGTTCAGCAATTAACTGTTGGGGAGTTTTGGTCCGGGGCTTGCGGCCATAGAGCACAATAATGTCACAGAATTCGCACTGAAAAGGACAGCCCCTCGAAAATTGAACCGACATGGAATCGTAGGCTTGGCGCTCTAGGAGGTCGTAGCGGGGAATCGGGGTTTCTGTGACTGCGGGTTTTTCGCCATTGGATCTAAATTCTCCCTGTTTTTCTCCCCGTTCCAAGGCTTCCACAAAAAGGGGTAGGGTAATTTCCCCTTCATCTAAAATCAAGTAATCGACACCAACTTCCCGCATTTCCTCCGGCAAAGAGGTGGGGTATGGACCGCCAACGGCAACGGGCTTCCCTCGTTTTTTGGCTTCCTGAACCTGGGCAATGAGGTCAGGTTTTTGGACAATCATCGCGGAGCAAATCACCAAATCTGCCCAGTCCCATTCTGCTTCTGTGACCGATCGGACGTTGCGATCGACTAACTTAAAATCCCACTCTTGGGGCAAAATGGCAGCGACGGTCACTAACCCTAGGGGCGGTAGCAGGGCTTTGCGATCGATTAAATCTAAAATACGCTCATAGGACCAAAACGTTTTAGGAAATAGGGGGTAGATTAAGAGGACTTTCATAGCGCAAAGAAATCCTGAAAAGACGAATCGGTCAAAATGCCTTGATTTTAGAGTTTAGGAGCCTGCTCCCGTTCATTCTAGACGATTCCTCCAAAGGCCGGGGAAAATGTCCCCCCCAGCCACAGCCCTAGGCTGCCCTACCCCCCCTGCGCTTCTTGGGGGAGCAAGGCCGTTAAGCAATCCCCAAAACGCGGTTGAGTTTGCCGCTTTGGAAGCCTTCGAGGTCTAGGGTGACAAAAAGAAAGCCGTAGTCCTGAAAGGTGGTGACAAGGTGGGGGAGATCGGTGGTGGTGACGAATTCCTGGATTTGGTCGGGGGGCAGTTCAATGCGGGCGGTGTCCCCTGCCGATCGCACGCGGATATTGCGCCAACCCAACTGACGGAGATAGCGCTCGGCGCGGCCTACCCGTTGCAGCTTTTCGGCGGTAATGGCCTCACCATAGGGAAAACGCGAGGATAAACAGGGCTGAGCCGGTTTATCCCACCAGGGCAACCCAAGGGACTGGGATAACTGCCGAACTTCGGCTTTGGTGAGTCCCACTTCGGCGAGGGGCGATCGGGCACCCCGCTCTTTTGCCGCTTGGATCCCCGGTCGATAGTCCTGCAAATCATCCCCGTTTACGCCGTCGATGACGTAGGGGTAGCCGCGCTCTAGGGCGAGGGGCTTGAGGGTGTCGTGGAGTTCGCTTTTGCAGAAGTAGCAGCGGTTCAGGGGGTTGCTGGCGTAGTTGGGGTTGTCCAGTTCCTGGGTGGTGACTTCTTCGTGGGTGATGCCGAGGGTGGCGGCTTGGATGCGGGCTTCTTCGAGGTCTTCCGGCAAGAGGGAGGGGGAAACCGCTGTGATGGCGATCGCCCGATCGCCCAAAACATCCACCGCCAACTTGGCCACTAGGGTGCTATCAATGCCGCCGGAGTAGGCCACTAGGGCGCAACCCATGTCCTGGAACAGGGCTTGCAGTTGGCGATATTTTTCCGCAAGGGCGGGATCTAGGGTGGGCGGGGCGGACAGGGTTGGAGCAGCAACAGTCATAGGGAAAAGTGCAAGAAAAAAAGGTCTAGAGAGTCTTGTGGGATGGGCCTCTGGCCCGTCCAAGTTGAGATGCTCCCGGCGAAGGGGTAGGGGCAGGGTTTCCGCGCCCCCATTGGTGCAAGTCGGGGATTATTGGGGCTTAAAAGCGACGATCGTCCGGTGGCGAGGATCACTCGCGACGGTTTTGCGGTAGTCAAAGCCTAGCTCCTGCAAGGTCTCTTCCACCTCAAAGGTGTAGTAATCGTCGCTCCAGGGTTCCGTACTCTTCATTAAGGTAAACAAAACCGGCGGCAGATTTTGAATCACAGGCGACTTGGGATTGTTATCCACCAAAGCCAAACAACCACCGGGCCGCAGCAAGCGCAGGCATTCCTGGAAAATCGTGCGGCTGGCAAAGCGGGGCAGCTCGTGGATCACAAATTGCATTGTGATCAAATCAAAAGAAGCATCGGGCAAACCGGTTTCTTCGGCGGGGGCGTGGAGCCATTGGCTAATGTCACCGGCAGGATCCCGGTGCTGGGCGACCGTCAGCATATAGGGCGACAGGTCGAGACCGATGGTGCGCGGTTGGGGTTGGGTGTTAGGCGATTGTTGGTGGCGCTGCTGGTAGTGGCGATGGAGGGCGCGGGTGGAAAGGCCCACAGAGCAGCCAATATCAAGAATATCGGTGATGGGCTGGCGAATTTCTTGGTCTAGGACGGCGTGAAAGCTCGATCGCAGCCGGGTTTGGGCTTCCTCCGCTTCCAGGCTTTCCTGGGGCCAAACCCGTAGCGCCATGGCATAGGTGGCGGGTTCCGCTTCAAAGGCCGCTTGCCAGCAAAGGTTGCCCTCGTCGTAGGCATGGAAGGGGACTTGATAGTAGTCGGGATAACGAACGGCGGGGTTGGTCATGGTGTCTAGCCGATCGCTCACGCCCGATCGGGCCAGCGTCTCTGCCTGCTCCCGCCAAGGCACCCCCTTTTTCTCCGCTGTCTTAATCAGCACCTGACGGGCCTGCTGCTTCATCAGGGCATAGATGGGTTTGGTCTGGATCAGCAGGTTCACACCCCGCGATAGCCAGTCATCACCCGCCCAGTCTGGTTTTGCTTTTGCGGTGGCTGTTGTTGAGGCAGGGGAGGGAGCAGAGAGTTGAGTCAGGTTAGCCATAGGGGGATATAGGGGCCAGCAATTGACCCGCCAAAATTATGACAAGGACAATAAAAAGACAATAAACAGTCAAGCACAGGGGTGCTGTTCTTAGCCTAGTCCAAAAGGGGAGACCCAGGAAAGTGACCGAAGGGACGGATTTGCCTGGAACCGGCTCCGCCGAAGGCGGCCTGCACAGGGAACCGCTGACGGTGTGGATCCTGGCATCTGGGCTAACTGGCATCTAGGCTAACTGGCACCTAGGCTAAAATAAGAGGCGATTCAGTCCCTTCGGGTCAATTTGTCATGGTTACCAGCACTGGAGTCCGAGACGCGATCGCCACCCTGAACGACCTGCACGATCGCCTGGGCCTTATTCAAACCCAGCAAGATCACTTTTTCCCCGAATGGCAAACCAACCTCCCCGCCCTCACGGCCTCCGAACAGCTTAGGATCAAACAACTCAAACAGCGCTACGACTACCACCGCGCCGATGGCCTCTTGCTGGAAGGCACCATTAACCTCATCGTCACAGCGCCCCTCCTAGAGTCCCTCGGCTTTATTGATGCCCCCTTCCGCCTCAAGTCCCCCTACGGCATCACCCTGGACCTCAGCGATCCCGATGAAACCCTGCGGGGATTTATTGATGTGCTGGTTTTGCAAGACCGGCTTTGGATTTTAACGATCGAATCCAAACGCACCAGTATTTCCGTTCCGGCTGCTTTTCCCCAACTTTTAGCCTATATGGCCGCCAATCCCCAGCGATCCAAGCCCTGCTACGGCATGGCAACCAATGGCGATGAATTTATCTTTCTCAAGCTGGGCGCTAATCACGAATACGACAGCTCCCGATCGTTTTCCCTTTTCCCGCGACAGCATGAACTGGGAACCGTGGCCCAAATTCTCAAGGCTCTAGGCCAGCAGGTGCTAGCCAACTCTTAAAGCTTGTATAGGGGTGCATCCCACTTTCGCCTCTGGACAGCCGGTCCGGCTATCCCACAACCACCTTTTGGG
>JBMTWK010000264.1:0-5174 GCA_049452395.1 Prochlorothrix sp.
CCACCCTCCACGGCACCCTCGCGATCGAAGGCAACAGGCTGACCACCGACCAAATCAGCGCCCTCCTCAACGGCACCCCCGTCCTGGGTTCCCCCCGCGAAATTTGCGAAGTCCAAGGAGCCATCCGCGCCTACGAAGCCCTCCCCAGCCTCAACCCCACCCGCCGCCAAGACCTGCTCCAGGCCCATCGCCTCCTCATGGCCGACATCCTCACCGCCCCCGGCAAACTCCGCACCAGTGGCGTTGGCATCTATAAAGGCACAACAGTCAGCCACGTCGCCCCCCCCGCCAAACAAGTCCCCCGCCTCATCGACGACCTCCTCCACTGGCTCGCCACCACCGAGCATCATCCCCTCATCACCAGCAGCGTTTTCCATTACGAACTGGAATTTATTCACCCCTTCACCGACGGCAACGGACGCATGGGCCGCCTTTGGCAAACCTTGATTTTGGGCCAGTGGAATGACCTGTTTTATCTGCTGCCGATCGAAAGCCTGATCAAAGACCAACAGGACCGCTACTACCAAGCCCTAGAACAGGCCGATCGGGCCGCTGACAGCACCCCCTTTATTGCCTTCATGCTCGATATCATTCAAGTAACACTCCAGCAACATCTCGCAGCCTCCCCCCCCGCCCCGGTCCCCAGTCAGCCCGCCGGACATCGCCCCAGCGATCAAGCTAGCGATCAAGTTAGCGATCAAGTTAGCGATCAAGTTCAACAGCTTTTGGCTGTCATGGATGACCAACTCTGGAGCGCAAAAGCCCTGATGGAAGCCCTAGGGCTTGCCCATCAACCCACCTTTCGCAAAAACTACCTCAATCCCGCCCTCCTTGCCGGATTCGTGGTTCGGCAATACCCCGATCGTCCCCGCCATCCCCAGCAAAAGTACAAAAAAGCCTAGATCCCATGAACTTCACCGAACCCAAACTCGAACAAGCCATCCTGGAACTGCTCCAAGCCCAAGGCTACCCCCACTCCCCCGGCGCAACCCTCCCCCGCGACCCCACGGAAGTTTTACTCAAGGACGATCTCCAAGCCTATCTCTCCCGTCGCTATGCCGCCGATGGCCTCACCCCCAACGAAATCGACAGCATTATCCGCAAACTCCAAGCCTACCCCGCCACCGACCTCTACGACTCCAACAAAGCCATCCATCAACTGATTGCCGACGGCTTTTTGCTCAAACGCGACGATCGTCGCCAAAAAGACCTCTACCTCCAACTGATCGACTACAGCGGCCTCCCCCCACAACGGCCCCCCCAACCGGGCGAAGTCCCCACCCTCAACCGCCGCCGCGCCGCCGAACAACCCACCCCCTATGGCACCCACAACCGCTACCGCCTCGTGAGCCAACTCACCATCCAAGGCAGCGAAACCCGCATCCCCGACCTGATTCTCTATATCAACGGTCTGCCCCTGGTGGTGTTTGAGTTCAAATCTGCCATCCGCCCCCAAGCGACCCTCTTCCAAGCCTACGAGCAACTCACCTGCCGCTACCGCCGCGACATTCCCGAACTGCTGAAATATAATGCGTTCTGCATTATTTCCGACGGCGTAAACTCTAAACTGGGGTCACTCTTTGCCCCCTATGAGTTTTTCTATCCCTGGCGCAAAATTACGGGCCAAGACCCCATCGCCCAGGACGGTATCAATGCGCTCTATACCTTGGTTCAGGGACTGCTGCACCCCGATCGGCTGCGGCAGGTGATCCGGCACTTCATTTACTTTCCCGATGTCTCCCGCAAACAGGAAAAAATCCTCTGCCGCTATCCTCAGTTCTACGCCGCCACCAAGCTCTACCAAAATATTTTGGAACACCGTAAACAGCCCCCGGCGGGCGATCGTCCCAGCAGCGGCGACGGCAAAGGCGGCACCTACTTCGGCGCAACGGGTTGCGGCAAAAGCTACACCATGCTGTTCCTGACGCGGTTACTGATGAAAAGCCTCGATTTGGCTAGCCCGACGATTGTTCTGATCACCGATCGCACGGACCTAGACGACCAACTCTCCCGCCAGTTCACCAACGCCAAAACCTACATCGGCGACCAAACCGTGATCAGCGTGGAAAGCCGCGCCCACCTGCGCCAACTCCTGAAAAATCGCCAAAGTGGCGGTGTATTCCTCACCACAATCCACAAATTCACTGAAGATACGGAATTACTGACCGATCGTAGCAATGTGATTTGTATTTCTGACGAAGCCCACCGTAGCCAAGTTAACCTGGACCAAACCGTGCGCATTACCGAAGATGGCGTGCGGCGCACCTATGGCTTTGCCAAATACCTCCATGACTCCCTCCCCAATGCCACCTATGTCGGCTTTACGGGCACCCCGATCGAGGCCACCCTGGAGGTTTTTGGTGCGATCGTCGATAGCTACACCATGACTGAATCGGTTAAGGACGAAATTACGGTGCCGATCGTCTATGAAGGCCGCGCCGCCAAGGTCATTTTGGATAATGCTAAATTAGCCGATATTGAAGCCTATTATGCCCAATGTGAACAGGAGGGAGCCAATGAGTATCAAATTGAGGCTAGCAAAAAGGCTAGCGCCAAGATGGATGCCATTTTGGGCGATCCCGATCGCCTCAAAGCCCTAGCCGCCGATCTGGTCACCCACTACGAAACCCGCGTCACGGAAGGCGCAACCGTCAATGGTAAAGCCCTGGTGGTGTGCAGTAAACGGGAGATTGCCTATGCCCTGTGGCGGGAAATCATTGCCCTCCGCCCGCAGTGGAACGAACCCCGCACCGCTGCCGCCGGAGCCGACCTGAGCGCGGAAGACCAGAAGAAAGTCCTGCCCCTAGAACAGGTCAAACTGATCATGACACGGGATAAAGACGACCCCAAGCCCCTCTATGACCTGCTGGGTAGCCCAGAGTACCGCAAAACCCTCGATACCCAGTTCAAAAACCCCAAATCCAACTTCAAAATCGCCATTGTCGTCGATATGTGGCTCACAGGCTTTGATGTGCCGGAACTGGACACCCTCTATCTTGACAAACCGATCCGCCAGCACAACCTGATCCAAACCATTTCCCGCGTTAACCGTAAATTTGCCAGCAAACACAAGGGTCTCGTGGTGGACTACATCGGCATCAAAAAGCAGATGAATCTGGCCCTCGCCCACTATAGCCAAACCGATCACCAAAACATCGAAGAAATTGGGCAATCCCTCACGGTCCTGCGCGATCACCTCGATTTGCTGGGCAATATTTTCCACCGCTTTGACACTGCACCCTATTTTACCGGCCAACCCCTAGCCCAGTTAAACACCCTCAATCACGCCGCCGAATTTGTCCAAACTACCGACAAACTGGAGCAACGCTTTATGGCCTTGGTTAAGCGCCTCAAAGCGGCCTATGACCTGTGCAGTGGCTCGGAAACCTTGACCCAGGACGAGCGCGATCGGGTGCATTTTTATCTGGCGGTGCGATCGATCGTCTTTAAGCTCAACAAGGGCAATGCCCCCGATACAGCCCAAATGAACGCCAAAGTGCGCGATCTAATTGCTGAAGCCCTGAAAGCGGATGGTGTGGAGGAAATTTTTAAGCTGGGAGACGAAACAACAACGGAAATCGACCTGTTTGACGAGGACTATTTAACCAAGCTCGCCAAGATTAAACTCCCCAATACGAAGGCCAAATTGTTACAGCAACTCTTGGCCCGTGCCATTACCCAGTTCAAGAAAACCAATAAAGCGAAGGGGATAGACTTTTCTAAAAAATTTCAGGCGTTGGTTGAGCGCTATAACGATCGCCATGAAGAAGACGTGCTGGTGGGTAGCGTGGTCGAAGACTTTACGGAAGAGCTGCTCAAACTGCTGGATGCTCTGAAGGCTGAGAAGGAATCCTACAAAGGTTTGGAGATTAACTTTGAGGAAAAAGCATTCTATGACATCCTCAAGGCCATCTCAATCAAATATGACTTTAGCTACCCTGAAGCCAAGCTCATTACCCTCGCCAAGGCCAGCAAGGCGATCGTAGACGACAAGGCCCGCTACACCGACTGGAGCCAACGGGACGACATTAAGGCGGAATTAAAAGTTGCGCTGATCCTGACCCTCGCCCACCATGGCTATCCCCCTGTTGCCCATGATGAGGTTTACAAAGACATTCTGGAACAGGCGGAAAACTTCAAAAAATATCGAATGACCCAAGATTAAGGCAATTTCCCCAGGATTGTGCTTTATAGCCTTATTGCACCTCACAGGCTCCGATGCTGACCCATTCGCTGGAGCCGTCGGCCCAGAGTTCTTTCTTCCAAATGGGGGCGTTGTGCTTGAGGGTGTCGATCGCAAACTGACAGGCCGCAAAAGCTTCGCCGCGATGGGGACAGCCCACCGCCACCAGCACACTGATTTCGCCAATGCCTAACCGCCCCGTGCGATGGTGAATCACCACCCGGTTAACACTGGGCCACTGTTGGCGAATTTGGGCTGCGATCGCCCCGAACACAGCTACGGCCATCGGCTCATAGGCTTGGTACTCTAGGGCCACCACGGGCTTGCCCTCGGTTTGGTTGCGCACCGTGCCGCTCATCACCACCACGGCCCCATTGGCGGGATCATCGGCTTCCCGGTAGGCCCGATCGAGATCGAGGGGGGCAAAGGTTATGCTGAACCGATCGCGGGGGTCCGGGGGAGTCGGCGCGAAGGGCAGGGGGGCAGAGGCAGTCGGGATGGCCGAGACCATGGGGCAAGGGGCTAGGGTAGGGGGTGGTTGGGCACGATCGAGGCGCTAGGGTCCAAGCATACAAAACTGCTCGACCCACAACTTGTAGCCTTGGTCACCGGAAGTCACCAAGACCTCCCGACCGTAGACGGCCCACTGTAGCGCTTGGTTGTAAACCTGTAAATGGGAGTGCTTGGAGAAGGTTCCCTGGAGCAGGTACAGACAGCGGTTATGGAAGACAGCATCATAGATTCGTCCTTGCCAATAATGCTTAAAGATGGCAAGGCCCTGTTCATTGCAGACAATTGGTAACTGGCTCAGGTCACAGACTGCGGAGGGCACATCCGGCAACGCTGTAGCAGCAGAAAACGGCCTGAGGCGGTAGAGAGATTGATCGGAACCGATATGGACAGCATTCATGGAATGACGATGTGCACCAAGCTAATGTCTTAGAGCTAATTTATAAAGAGATTTTTAAGGTGGACCGAGGATCCCCAAGAA
>JBMTWK010000265.1:0-5169 GCA_049452395.1 Prochlorothrix sp.
GTTGCCAGGGTGGCCTATCGCCTCAACGAAGTCATTGCCATTTACCCAATCACCCCCTCCTCGCCCATGGGAGAGTGGGCAGATACGTGGGCTGCTGTGGATCAGCCCAACCTATGGGGCACCGTTCCCTCGGTTGTAGAAATGCAAAGTGAAGGGGGAGCCGCCGGAGCGATCCATGGTGCCCTTCAGGCGGGTTCTTTAACCACCACCTTCACCGCTTCCCAGGGTTTGCTGTTAATGCTCCCCAATCTCTTCAAAATTGCCGGGGAATTAACCAGTGGAGTCCTGCACATTGCGGCTCGCTCCCTCGCAGCCCAAGCCTTATCCATCTTTGGCGATCACAGTGATGTGATGGCCGCCCGTTCGACGGGGTGTGGAATGCTCTGCTCGGCTTCCGTTCAAGAGGCCCATGATTTTGCCGCGATCGCCACGCGAGTGAGCCTTGAAGCCCGCATTCCCTTCCTCCACTTCTTTGATGGCTTCCGCACCTCCCACGAAGTCCAGAAAATCGCCCTCATAGACGATGAGCAACTGCGGCAGTTATTCCCCGATCAGTTCATCCTTGAACATCGCCAACGGGGACTGACCCCCGATCGGCCCGTCCTCCGAGGAACGGCCCAAAACCCCGATGTTTACTTCCAAGCACGGGAAACCGTCAATTCCTTCTATGATGCTTGCCCGGACATCGTTGTTCGGGCTATGGCGGAGTATGGCGACGTGGTAGGCCGAAGCTATCTGCCCTATGAGTACCAGGGTCATCCCCAGGCCGATCGGGTTGTTATTCTGATGGGATCGGGATGTGAGACTGCCCATGAAGCCGTTGATGCCCTCGTTGCAGCGGGAGAAACCGTCGGAATCCTCAAGGTTCGCCTCTATCGCCCCTTTGCTACAGATTTATTCATCAAGGCGCTCCCAGAGACCACCAAACGCATTGCAGTCCTCGATCGCACCAAGGAGCCGGGTGCCGTTGGCGAACCCCTCTACACCGATGTGGTCACAGCCCTAGTCGAGAGCGATCGCTTCAGCCCCAACCCCCTCGTGATTGGGGGCCGTTACGGCCTCTCCTCCAAGGAGTTCACCCCCGCCATGGTGAAGGGCGTTTTCGACAATCTCAGCCTTGCCAAGCCCAAAAATCACTTTACCGTCGGCATTAACGACGATGTAACCCACACCTCGATCGACTACGATCCCAGCTTCTCCACGGAACCCGACAGCGTGGTTCGGGCCGTCTTCTATGGTCTGGGTTCTGACGGGACCGTGGGGGCCAACAAAAACTCCATCAAGATCATTGGGGAAGGAACCGATAACTTTGCCCAGGGCTATTTTGTCTACGATTCTAAGAAATCCGGCTCTGTTACCGTTTCTCACCTGCGTTTTGGCCCCGATCAAATCCGGTCCACCTACTTAATCACCGAAGCTAACTTTGTTGCTTGCCATCAATGGGAGTTCCTCACCAACTTCGATCTCCTAAAGCTGGCGAAATCTGGAGCCACCTTCCTGCTCAACAGCCCCTATGATCCGGAGGAAACCTGGGTCCGCCTGCCTCAACTGATCCAAAAAGAGATCATCGACAAGCAACTCAAGGTTTACTGCATTAAAGCCTATGATGTGGCGAAAAATGCCAATATGGGCCGCCGCATTAATACCGTCATGCAAACCTGTTTCTTTGCCCTAGCCGGAGTGCTGCCCAAAGAAGCCGCGATCGAGCAAATCAAGAAGTATATTCGCAAGACCTACGGCAAAAAGGGCGAAGAAGTCGTCCAAATGAATATCAACGCTGTAGATTCCACCTTGGATCACCTCTATGAGGTTCCAGTCCCCGCCAGCTTCGAGGGACCCAGCGATCTCACGGTTCCCACCCCCGTTTCTGAAAAAGCCCCCAGCTTTGTGCGGGAGGTCTTGGCGAAGATGATGACCCGCGACGGTGATGATCTACCCGTCAGTGCGTTGCCCTGTGATGGCACCTACCCCACCGGCACCACTCAATGGGAAAAACGCAATGTGGGCCAGGAAGTACCCGTCTGGGATCCAGATGTCTGTGTTCAGTGCGGTAAATGCGTGATGGTCTGCCCCCATGGCGTAATTCGCTCGAAAGTTTACAGCGAAGCCGATCGGGCCGAAGCACCAGCCACCTTTAAGCACACCAAAGCCAAGGATCGGGCATGGCATGATCTGGACTTCACCATCCAAGTGGCCGTGGAAGACTGTACCGGCTGTGCCCTTTGTGTGGATGTGTGCCCCGCCAAGAATAAGTCCCAGCCCCGCCTCAAGGCCATTAATATGGCGGAACAACTGCCCTTGCGGGATCAGGAGCGGGAAAATTGGGATTTCTTCCTGGAAATCCCCAACCCCGATCGCCAGTCCCTCGATCTGCGCAAGATCAGCCACCAACAAATGCAGGAACCCCTGTTTGAGTTCTCAGGAGCCTGTGCAGGGTGCGGGGAAACCCCCTATGTCAAGCTGGTCAGTCAGTTATTTGGCGATCGCATGTT
The DNA here is from genome assembly GCA_049452395.1 of Prochlorothrix sp. Classification (GTDB taxonomy): domain Bacteria; phylum Cyanobacteriota; class Cyanobacteriia; order Prochlorotrichales; family Prochlorotrichaceae; genus Prochlorothrix. The sequence goes on from JBMTWK010000265.1 coordinate 2,493, forward strand.
GGTCGCCAATGCCACGGGCTGTTCCTCCATCTACGGCGGCAACTTGCCCACCACTCCCTGGACCAAAAATGCCGAAGGTCGCGGACCCGCCTGGTCCAACTCCCTCTTTGAAGACAACGCCGAGTTTGGGTTGGGCTTCCGGGTCGCGATCGACAAACACCAAGGCCAAGCCCAAGAACTGCTGCAAAAGCTGACCGCAGTCGAAAATTCTCCCCTTTCCACTGATTTAACGGCCAAGGTCCTGAGCAATCTTCAGCAGAGTGAAGCCGATATCTTTGAACAGCGGCACTGGGTTGAGGAAATCCGCGAGGCGATCGATACCTGGGAACCCAGTGATCCCCGTATCAAGTCACAACTCGACAACTTCCGGAGCCTTGCTGACTATCTAGTCAAGAAAAGCGTTTGGATCGTTGGGGGAGACGGTTGGGCCTATGATATCGGCTATGGTGGCCTAGATCATGTCATCGCCAGCGGTCGCAATGTCAATATTCTGGTGATGGACACCGAGGTTTACTCCAATACTGGGGGTCAAATGTCCAAGGCAACTCCCCGTGCAGCCGTGGCTAAATTCGCGGCAGGGGGCAAACCAGCGGGCAAGAAAGACCTAGGGCTAATGGCCATGACCTATGGCACCGTTTATGTGGCCAGCGTCGCCATGGGGGCGCGGGATGAGCATACCCTACGGACCTTTATGGAAGCAGAAGCCTATGAAGGACCATCCCTGATCATTGCCTACTCCCACTGCATCGCCCACGGCATTGATATGGCCCTCGGCATGAAACAGCAAAAAGCAGCCGTTGAGTCGGGCCGCTGGTTGCTCTACCGCTACGATCCTCGTCGCGGTGAAGAGGCGCTACAACTAGATTCCCGCACGCCGAAACACTCCCTAGAACAGGCCATGTATTCGGAAAACCGCTTCAAGATGCTGCTCCGCAGCAAACCTGCCGATGCCAAGCGCTTACTGCAAGAAGCTCAGCAGGATGTCAATACCCGTTGGCACTTGTACCAATACTTGGCCGATCGGCCCCAGCACCACGCCGCCCCTGCGGACGATTAACGCCTATGCCTATTAAAAGGGACCATCTCATTTTGGCGAGTTAACCGATTCGGTAGGGACAATCCCCCTGTGGTTACCCCAGTTTGGCCTCCAAGAGGGTCGGCACAGGGGCACGACCCCTACCGAGATTCTTCCAAAGTGAGATGCTCTCTATTCAAAGGTTGGGGTGGGCCGTGCTCACCCTGCCTTGCAGAACCTTTCCCTAGGAGTCACATCATGGATCTCACCACCACCTACCTTGGCTTGAACCTCAAGTCTCCCCTCATCGTCGGGGCCGCTGCTCCGCTCACCGAGGATCTCGACAACCTCAAGCGCATGGAAGATGCAGGGGCCGCTGCGGTTGTCCTCCACTCCTTATTTGAGGAGCAAATTCGAGGGGAACGCTTGGAATTACATCACCATTCTGAGTTTGGAACCCATAGCTTCGCTGAAGCGCTGACCTACTTCCCCGAACCCGATATTTTCCATGTGGGGACAGATGAGTATTTGAACCATATTCGCCAAGCCAAGGAGCAAACCAACCTCCCCATTATTGCTAGCCTTAATGGCTCCAGTATGGGCGGCTGGACCAACTACGCCCAGCAAATCCAAGAAGCGGGGGCGGATGCCCTGGAATTAAACATTTATGCAGTTCCCACCGAGTTAAATACCGACTCAAACACCATTGAAGCCGGTTATTTAGAAGTAGTTCAGGCCGTACGATCGGCGGTGAATATTCCCCTAGCCGTTAAGCTCAGCCCCTACTTCACCAGTTTGGGCCACATGGCCAAACAACTCTCGGACTCTGGAGCCAATGGCCTAGTGCTGTTCAACCGCTTCTACCAACCCGATATCAACATTGAGGAACTGGAGGTAGAACCCCACGTCCTCCTCAGTACGCCCCAGGATATGCGCCTCCCGATGCGCTGGATTGCAATTCTCTACGGGCGTGTACAGGCGGATTTAGTCGCAACTGGCGGGGTTCATAAGGCTAGCGATGTTTTACGGATGTTAATGGCGGGGGCACGGGCTACAGAGCTGGTCAGTGTGCTGTTGCGCCACGGGATTGAGCATCTGCACTCGATCGAGACCGATCTCATTAACTGGCTAGAGGATCACGAGTATCAGTCCATCCGCCAGCTCCAGGGCAGCATGAGCCAAATCCACTGTCCTGATCCGACGGAATTTGAGCGGGCACAGTATATGAAGGCGGTTCAAAGCTATAAAGCAGCTTGGGGTAAGGGTGCACCAGCCCTCACCCGTTAAGTGACACAATCCCATCAATCCCATTAAAACTTGTGTAGGGGCGGGTTTTCGCCAAAAGATCTTGCTATCACCGCTATCTCCCCAAACCCGCCCTTTTTGTTGTCACAAGCTCAAGCAATCTCTATCTCTGTGGGGGTCGTGCCCCTGTGGCTCCCCGCTTGGGGCCAAAACCAGGGCAACCACGGGGGGATCGCCCCTACCGTTACCGAGGGCAACCACGGGGGGTTTGCCCCTACTTTAACCCAGGGTAACCACAGGGATTTGCCCCTACCGTTGAAAACTCTGCTTCTATTTGGGAGCAAAACCGGGGCAACCACGGGGGGATTGCCCCTACCCTAGCGTTGGAAAATCTGATTCTAGCGTCTTCTATCACCA
>JBMTWK010000266.1:0-5166 GCA_049452395.1 Prochlorothrix sp.
GACTAGTAGACCAAGGCATAAGTTTTGCACCCATCAGTGTGAGCGTCTCGCTCACGACGCGGGCAGGATGCCCGCACTGGCAAGGGGATGGGAATTTTCAACCTGCTGTACTAGGAAGGCCGATCGCAAATCGGCGATCCCAGGAGGGGGAATTAGAAGAGCCGACTGCAAGTCGGCGATCCCAGGGTGGGGGATATAGCAAGGCCGATCGCAAGTCGGCGATCCCAGTAGAATCGTCTGATCTCGGCAACGATTCGCCTTTGCGGACAAACTGTGCTATAGATTTGGGGACTTCGGCCTAGTCCGACCCGCTGGGGGCTAAAACTGGGGCAACTACAGGGAGATGGCCCGATCGTATCCGCCCCGCAGGGGGGAACCTTTTCCCCGCCATTCTCTTCATGCCCTCATCCAGTCATACCCTCATCCAGCCCAATTTTCCCCAATCCCATTTTCCCCAACAGATCCCTCCACCGAATTTTCCCGAACAGATGGCCCCCGACTGGCCCCTTGACTAAAGCACTATTCCGAGAATCGAGGAACGTTTATGGCTATTGCACACCCCTCTAAACTCCTAGCGGGTGCCCTACTCCTAGGAACAACACTCTCCGCCCTAACCCCCGCCCCAGCCCAGGCCCAACCCGCCTATGGCAGCTACATCGGCGTTGGCCTTGCGGCGGGCCAAAAGAACAGCACATCGGAGGGCTTGGATCTGGCCGGTGTGATTGCGGGTCGGTACAAACTCCTGGAGTTTCCGATCTCGCTGCGGGGCCAAGCCATCATTGATGACCAAAGCATTGCCTTTGTCCCCACGGTTTCCTATGACTTTCCCCTAACTTGGCAACTGGAACCCTATGTGGGTGCCGGGGTTGCCTTTACCAACGCCAATAGCGTGGTGGGGGATAAGACTTCCTTTGTGATTCAGCCCGGTGTGGACTACTCCATTCCCAACAGCCGCATTGTGTTGTTTGGTAATGCCATGATCGCGATCGATGCCTACAATGCAGGGGAAAAAGAAGGAGATACCGCTGTTTCGGTCCAAACGGGCCTGGGTTACCGGTTTTAGCCTAAGAGGGCGGGTTTGAGAGTATAGCCGCGATCGAGCAGGATTTACTGCGAAAACTCGCCCCTACGATCGTTAAATCACATCAAAAAAGGGATCCTTGGCAACAGGGATCCCTTTTTGGGTTTGGGGATTGCTGGGGTTACCCCCGCAGCTTACCGCAACTGGCCCAGCCGCTGACCCAAGGTTTCCCAATCCGCAATCATGGCCTCGGTCCAGAGCCAGTGGTCGGGGTGGGCAAGGCGATCGGCCTGGAACTCCAACGGAGCCTCTGCCATGACCAAGTTGTACAGCTTGGCGGCTTGATTCAAAAACTGCGCCTGCTGATCGATCGGTTGGGCTTCCGCCGACTTCAGCAAGACCAAGGCAAGGCCGCTGTAGGCCGTCAGCGCATCTAGGTTATCTTGGCCAAGGCGATCGCCCGGAGCCTCGTCTTGCAGGCTCTCAGCATCGGGTTCCGCTTCCGGCAGGGCCGTAAAGGGGCGGTTTTTGGGATCCACTTCACTGTCCCAGAGATTACCCGGCGCGGTGGGATCTTCAGTTTTCGCTAAGTCCTGTGCCCGTCCCGCCAGGGAGAGCGCCTTAAACCAAACCGCTTTGGCCTGGGCTAGGTTGCCCTCGGCGTAGTAGGCAGCAGCCAAAGCATTGAGGTGCTGGGCCGTGGGATTGCCAAACTGCACCGTGGTATACCACCAGCGGCGGGCATCTTCGACGGCAAACTTAGCATTGCCCTGCTGGATGGCTTGCCATGCCAAACGACCCTGGAGAAAGCTAAGGCTGGGATCGGTCTGCTGGTCACGGGTTGCGGAGGCTAGGACGGCTTCGGCTTCCGCGAGGGCACCCCGATCGAGGAGGGCCATCAACGCATCTTCCGCCAAGGACAGATCCCCCTGCTCAAAGGCCAAAATGGCTTGAGAAGTGACCGTGGGGGTCTGGGTGTCGGGGGATTGAATTGCCTCCGGGTTCAAGCTTGGGGCATCCAGGGCTTCGCCATTGCCCTCCTGACCTAGGGAAGGCTCAGCGGTGGGGACAGCGGTTTGCACCAGGGAGGAGGGGGACAACTGGGCCAAAAAGATCACACTGACCGTCGCCGCCGTAGCAACCCCCAGCAATCCCGCCCACATGCCAAAGGGAGCCGGAAGGGACCAAGGGGACGGTTTGCGGTTGGTGGCGGGGACGGGGGGAGTCTCGGACGGGGTAGCCCAGGGACTGCCTTTGCGGGCCTCTAGGGTGAGGCTGGCCCCTGCGGGGCTGCCCTCTAAACTGCTGCCGGGGCGGGTAGCCGGGGCGGTTTCCACCCAATGGGGGGCATCGACGGGATCGTTGTGGATGGCCTGTTGGAGCAGTTGGTAGACCTGGGGCAAATGGGGGTCGAGGGCAATGGCTTGGCGCAGGGCGACGATCGCGTCTGCGGTTTGATCATTGCGGAGCAAGGCTTGGCCCAGTTCGCTGTAGGCTTCGGGGAAGTTGGGGTTCAGGGTTAGGGCTTGCTGATAGGCGGCGATCGCCTCTTCCCAGTGGCCATGCTTGAGGTGGACTTGGCCCAGGTAAAAGTGGGCGCGGTAGTCTGTGGGGTTGAGGTCAATGGTCTTGCGGTACAGGGCGATCGCCGCCAGGGCAGCGGGAGACTGGTCTGTACCATCGGGGCGGAGGGGAGCGGCCCGGTCTGGGTCGGCGATCGGCAGGGGCAAGTCAGGGTATAGCTCCAGGGAAGATTCCACCGGAGGCCAGAGGGTTTCATGGTCCTCAGGGTTTTGCCCGTGATCTTCCTCCCACTCCAAATTAGACAGCCGCTGAATCAGGGCATTTAGCTCTTCATCGTCCTCTGGAAACAGCACATCTAGCGCTTCGGCTGGATCTTCCGGCAAATCCAGTCCTTCCGGCCAGGGGACCGCAAACTCTTCGATCGCAAACCCGGCCCCATGAGCCGCTGGATGACCCGTTGGATGACCCGCCGGATGACCCGCTGCGCCCCAAGGGGTTCTTGGGCCATAGGCAGCATTGCCGTTGTCCGCAACCGGCAGATCGGGGGGCAGGTCATCATCCAGCAGATCGGGGGGCACATCCGGCGGGATTTGGTCATGGCTGCCATAGTTCCAGTCCAGGGGCATCGGCCCTGCCCCGTTCACGCCATGGGGCGGCAGATCATTGGGCAGCACCCCATCCAGCGGCACCCCATCCGGTATCCCATCCAACAGCGCACCATAGCCCTCCATCGGGCCATCCGTAGCAAACGGGGGAAGGCTATCCTGGCCCAGCCCCTGGGTTGCTTCAGCCCGGAGCGTTGCTTCTAGGGCTTCTAGTTCGGGCGGCAAGGCCACCTCCGACGGGCTAGATCCCCCCCAGTTCGATAGCGCTTGGGGTACCCCGGTGGCGGTCTGATCAGGATTGGGGCTGGGATGGGGATGAGGGTCGATCGGGTGCTGTGGCCCGAATGGCGGTTCAGAGAGCGGTTCAGCAGGCGGCAGGTTGGGGTCCGTTGCCCCCAGTTCTGGGTTGCTGCTGCCCCAGGTTTCTGGCCCTGCTGTGTCTTGCAGCACCTGTTGCAGCAGGCCATCATCCGGCGAATCCGTCCAGGCTGCCGTTGGGGGCGGCACTGCATCAAGGCCACTGCCCAGACCCGCGCCCAGCACACCCGTTAGGCTGGGGTCGGCTCCCGTTGGCAGATTGGCGGCGATCGCCGGGGTGACCTGGGCCGTAACCAGATGCCCCCCAAAGTCGGCATGGAGATACAGCACCGGCAGGGACCAAAAGAGCTGGTTAGAACCATAGGCAGAAACCAATCCCTGGCGGGCACGGCATAGACTGAGATCAATGGAATAGCCGAGGCGAATATTGCGATAAAAGAGGCGGCTGAGGGTCAGGGCCACGCGATCGGGGATGCGTTCTGCCATGGCCAAGACAGCGGGAATATTGTGGCGAATCAAGGCGGCAGCAAGGCTGCGATCGCCCGTCTCCTGGTCTAGGGGAGAGGTGGCCGAGGAGGTGCCCATACAGGAATTCAACACCGCCAGCCAAATGCCATTGTTGGCCAACAGTCCCGCCAGATCATCCCCAGAGAGGCTTTCGGTCAGCCCCGTCTTGGCATTGACCAAATGCAGCACTCCCCCGGCTTCGCTTTGGTTGCTGTGGCCTGCAAAGTGAAAGACCTGGTACTGCCCTTGCTCTAGGGTTTGGGTCAGCTTTTCCCGCCCCGGTTGGTTCAAAACCGTCAGTTCGACCGTGGGCAAGGTGTCGCTAGTCTTGCTGCCCTGGATTAGCTCCTCTTGCAACTGTAAGGCTTCCTGCTTCAGGGCCAAATTGGCCTGATCGCTCGGCCCCGACAGCACCATCAACACCCGCAGTACGTTGGAGGTGGGGGTGGGCATGGGGGCGGGGGAAATGCCGGTGAAGGACCAGGGGGTAGACAGCGACGAGAGCAGGGGCTGATAGCGGGAAAAGATAATGTCCTTGCCCGTGGCGAGGATGCGACTGCCGTCGTGGAGAATTTCCCAGGGCACTTGGTTGAGGCGATCGCCCTTGAGGCCCAACCGCAACCGCAGCACTTCGCCCCGATGCTGGGCAATCCCTTGGGCAATGCTCCAACTGTGGCGCAGCGATCCCTGGAAAAGGGAATCGTAGAGGGTTTTGCCAAGGGCAACTAAATTGGGCAGATCGGTGAGGGCCGATTCTGCGCCGTCTTCCGTGGTCGATCGCTCTAGGCCAAGCTGATTTTGGCTCTGAAGCGCTTCAACCAGGGGATTTTCTAAAACTTGCTTTGCCTGCGCTAACCACTCTCCCAGGGGCCAATAAACCTGCTCCTCAGCCAGGGGAACACCTTGGGCCACCTGCTCTGTACGAATCAGGTACTGATCGGGGTATTGATCAGGGTTAAGAGGGGTTACGAGAAGGTGAAATTCCTGGGTCACAACTGGTGCACTCCCGTTTCCGGCGGTTTTCCCCTGTGGGCCGCGATCGGGTCGCCTTGGCTGGGTTGACTTGGCCCAGGGCAAGGTGAGGCCCAATTGCTGGGGTTCACAGGCTTCCCCAACTTCTACAGGGTGGGATGGGGCCGTTCAGGATGGGGGCGTTTTCGCTGATCCAGTTGTGAGGGTGTCCCCTGGTAG
>JBMTWK010000267.1:0-5161 GCA_049452395.1 Prochlorothrix sp.
GCCTGGGATCGCCGACTTGCAGTCGGCTTTTCTCATTTCCCCCCTCCCAGCAGATTTAAGCCGCAAATTTAAGCCATTGCCGCCGCCGCAAAATTAGCCGGATCCTGGTCGCGACGGTGACGGACCGGGATCGGAAGGCCAGAGCTAGTCCCCGCAAGGGCTGCCGTGTGTTCCAAAGACTGCCGCAGGTACTTCGCCGCATAAATCGACATATCGCGAGGCACACAAATCCGATCGCGCAAATACCGCAGCGCCACATCCCCACCGGGCGGCGGCACACAGTCGGCCCCCGTCATCAAATGGGTCAGGGCACAACGAAACGCCTCCTCCACGATCGCATCCTCACTGGGATTAATCCGAACCAGCGTCGATCGGTGCTTCAGCATCCGATGCAGAGCCTCTTGGCGGGCCGTCTCCGGCTCCGGATAGGTCACATCCGGCAAACCCAACCAGGGGCCATTATTGACCCGATCTTGGTTAATTTGGGCCTGTTTCTCCTTATTGCTATAGCAACCCCCCATCTGGGGCGGTAAATCATGGACATGGGTATGGAAATCACTTTGGGTACCGCGATAGGTCGATCGGGTTTCCATGGCATCAAACCAATCGGCAAACCGGGGATTTTCCTCCCGCAGGGAATAGCCCTTGTAATAGTACAAACTGGCATTCATCCGCTCCACATAGGGCGTAAACACCACATCAACCGTGCCAAAATCGGCTAGAAAATAGGGTCCAGGGGTGCTAGCCAGGGCTTCCTCCACCTGGGCGACCACCTGGGTAAATTGGCGACGGTTAAGCAGATCCTGGCCCGGAAAAGGAGCCGGATAACAAAGCCACTGGCACCAAGCCCGAAACAGCAGCCGCTCCAGTTGCCGCAGGGGCAAAACCTCCGGCGCTGTCATGCTCTGGTTCAGTGGCCCAAAAGCCTGCTCTAGGGCCAGTAAAATATCATCACTCTCCGTAATCAGCCGACCTTGCAGCTCCACCGCCGGAAGCATCCCCGAAGGCACCTTCTGCTTGTACCAGCGCTCCTTTTCGCCGTAACAAAACATCGTGACCTTTTCAATGCGGTAGGGAATCTGTTTTTCCTCCAGCCAGAGCCAGATTTTTTGGCAGTAGGGGCACCAAGCATGGTGATCCCGGTAGAGAGTGACCTGGACTGCACTTTCCGGCTGGCCAAAGAGACGGAGCCGACTTTGGGCATTGGTGGGGCCATTGACCCGATCGATCTGGTAGTCCGTCAGTTGTGCCAGTTCAGACCAAGACAGGGCAGCCGTCGGCAGGGCCGGGGTCGCGGAAGAGGGGGAAGGACGGTTGACGGGCATTGGGCAGAATAAAAAATTACAGGACAATTTACAGGACAATACAGACTCGCAGCCGCAATCAGGCCACGGTAAAGCAGCTTATGTTGGGTTATTTTACGCGCTGTTGCACTGATTCACCGTCTTCAACCACAATGGAACATGTCCTGGCATCCCAGATTCCCGCTACCCCCCCGACCCTATGATTGCCTACCCCGGCCTTGCCAGCGAAGCCTTTCGCCATCCCCTTGATCAAGAAGCAGAACAAGCCCTGCGCAGCGTTCCAGGCTTCGATCTGGTCACCCGTAAATTCATTGAGTTTCTCTATGAGCGGCCCCAGTTGGTCTACCTGATGGGGAACGCTATCCAAGTCGGTCCTGACCAATATCGGTCCCTCTATCGCCTTTTTCAAGACTGAATCACCTGTTTAGATGTCGATCCGGCACCCCAGCTCTTTGTGAGCCAAAATCCGGCGGTTAACAGCTATGCCCTGGGGGAAGAAAACCCCTATATCGTGGTCAACTCCGGCTTATTAGATCTGCTCACAGAGGCGGAAATTCGCGCAGTTCTCGCCCATGAATTGGGCCATATTAAATGTGGCCACACCACACTCACGCAGATGGCGCTGTGGGTCATGAGTACCGCTTCGCTGGTGGGTGAGTTAACCTTTGGGTTGGGCAGCTTGGTGAGCACCAGTTTGGTCATGGCGTTTTATGAGTGGAGACGCAAGGCGGAGTTATCTGCCGATCGGGCGGCCTTGCTGGGGACAGATCATCTGGAAACCGTCCTGTCCACCCTGATGAAGCTGTCAGGAGGGAGCCATCGCTATAGTCAAGAACTAACCCTCAATGCTTTTCGTCGGCAATCCTTGGCCTACCAGGATCTAGACGACAATGGCCTGAATACCCTATACAAAATGCTTCTCTACAACGGCGGGGAAGGCATGATGATGACGCACCCCTTCCCCGTGGAACGGGTCACCTATCTGGAAGAGTGGGCCACCTCCGGAGCCTACGATCGCCTTCGCCAAGGCCACTATCCCCGCCGCACCCCTTCCCCCTCTCCCTACACCTCTCCCTACACCACCTCGCCCTCGACGGCCCGCCCAACCGCTGCCGCTGCACCCATGCCTTCTCCCACCGCAGCACCGACCTCGGCCTCCTCTGAAATTGCCCGTCTTCAGCAAGAAATTGCCGAATTACAGGAGGAGTTGGCCCGTCGTAAGAGCCAGCCTTAGCCGGTTCAGCGCTCAACGTTGATTGAGCGCACCATCCCACCGATCGCCATGGAAGCCTTTTTTAACCCCCTATACACCTTAATCCAAACCCATGAGTCGTGGCTGATGGAGCGGATTCTCTATTACGCCAAGCTCCACGGCTATACGATGTATACCTCGACGTTACTGGAAGCATGGCGTGTTTCAATCTGTGGGCTATCGGCCCCAATTCTGGCAGCCCTCAAGGAATTCTCGACCATTGAACCCCTGGAGCCAGGATTTGACTACCAGAACGATCCGATCGCGGCCTTTGGCGTGATGGAGGCCCAGCGGCACCGGAGCCGAGGGGTGACGATCGAGCTATTTTTGGGCTTGCTGAAATACTACCGGCAAGCCTACTTAGACTTAGTGGCCCTAGAGGGACCGCTCACCCAGGCCCAACGGGTCGAGTTTCAGCTTCTGCTGCACCGTTGCTTCGATCGCATTGAGTTGGGCCTCTGCCACGAATGGATTAGCCTCGGCGAAACCGAAAAGATCGAAGAACTCCAGGCCGAAAACCGGGTCATGGTCAACGAAAAGAACCGCTACCTAACCCTGTTTGAAAGCTTCCAGAATCCGGCCTTTCTCCTGGACCTCAACTACCAAATTCTCAACCTCAACCAAGCCGCTGCCCTCACCTTTACCCAGTACAAAACCGCCGGAGGCTTTTACTACGACTTGGAAGCGGGCAAAACCTTAGAACTGCCCTGGCTGCGGGCGATCGCGATGGAGTCTGAGGCCCAAAACCAGCCCCAGGAGGGCTTAGAGCGGCGACTTGCTACCAATGGGGGCGATCGCTGGTTTGATCTGCGGGTGCAGCACATGTTGGATGTCAGCGGCAAATTTACCGGCACCGTGGTGATCTGCACCGACATTGAAAGCCGCAAACAAAACGAACTCAAACTGCGGCAACTCTCCCAAGCCTGCGAGCAAAGCCCCGCCTCGATCGTGATCACCGATGTCAAAGGCTGCATTGAATATGTCAACCCCAAATTCGAGCAGGTCACCGGTTACAGCCTGCGGGAGATCCAAGGCCAAAACCCCCGTCTCCTCAAGTCCGGCCATACCGGTGCGGAAGTCTATTGCAACCTCTGGCAAACCCTCAGCGCTGGGCAAATCTGGCGCGGATAACTGCACAACCGCCGCAAAAATGGCGAACTTTTCTGGGAATATGCCTCCATTTCGCCCATGAAAAACGAACAGGGCGAAGTGACCCACTTCATGGCCGTCAAAGAAGACATTACCCAGCGCAAACAGGCCGAAGCCCTGCTCAACTATCAGGCCAACTACGACGCACTCACAGCCCTGCCCAACCGCACCTTTATCCTGCAACTGTTGCGCCAAGCCCTGCTCCAAAGCCAATACGATCACAAAACCCTGGCCGTCCTCTGTCTGGACCTCGACCACTTCAAAGCCATCAATGAAACCCTCGGCCACAGCTTTGGGGATCAACTACTCGTAGCCGTGGCAAAGCGGATTCGGGACTGTTTAGAGTCGGAGGATTTGTTGGGACGCTTGGGGGGGGATGAGTTTTTGGTGATTTTGCCAGAGGTGCGCCACCCCTCCCAGGTCACGGATATGGCCCAAAACCTGATTACGGCCCTGGAAGCGCCCTTTAGCCTGCCCTCCCACGACGGCGAGTGGTTTTTGTCCACCAGCATTGGCATTAGCCTTGCGCCGGAAAATGGCCAGCAGGTCAATACGCTGCTGCGCAATGCCGACACGGCCCTCTACCGGGCCAAAAACAGTGGCCGCAACACCTGGGCTTACTTTCGGGCGCACATGACCGAAGTGGCCCAGCGTCGCCAAACCATTAGCCAGCATTTGCGCCATGCCTTGGTGCGGGATGAGATGTTTCTGATGTACCAGCCGATCGTCAACCTGCAAACGGGGCAGACGGCGGGGGGAGAAGCCCTCCTGCGCTGGCATAACCCGATTCTGGGGCGGGTGCCGCCGGATGAGTTTATTGAGGTGGCGGAGGAAACCAATCTAATTTTGAAGCTGGGGCAGTGGGTGCTAGAGCAAGTAGTGCCAGAGGTGCGACGCTGGCAGCGACCCGGCGTGCCGCCGTCCTGGGTAGCGGTGAACCTCTCGCCCCGGCAGTTCCACAGCACAGCGATGCTGGCCCATTTGCAGCAACTGCTCCATGACAATGCCTTGAACCCGGCGTGCTTGGAGTTGGAGATTACTGAGCGCCTTTTAATTGATGATGTGCCGGAAGCAGTGGATTTGCTGCATCAGCTCAACCATTTGGGCTTTTTGCTCTCCCTAGATGACTTTGGTACGGGCTATTCTTCCTTGAGCTACTGCAAGCGTTTTCCCTTTACGAACCTCAAAATTGATAAGTCGTTTATTTTGGACCTACCGGGGGATTTGGAGTCGGCAGCGTTGACCCGTGCCATTGTGGCGATGGCCCATGAGTTGGGCTTGACGGTGGTGGCGGAGGGGGTGGAAACCCAAGCGCAGTTAGATTTTCTGCGGCAGGAGGGCTGTGATTATGGCCAAGGGTTCTATTTTGCCCCGGCTTTGGCTCCGGAGGAGTTCCGCCGCTACTGTGAGCTAAGCTGGACAAGTCCCACGGGCTTTATTCGCAATCTCATTACCT
>JBMTWK010000268.1:0-5158 GCA_049452395.1 Prochlorothrix sp.
GGTGGGTGTGGTGGGGGCGATCGGGGCTGTCTTGGGTTGGGGCGGTGCTTTCTGGGGGGGGAACGGTCAAGGTGACGGCCTCAGCGGTCCAGCCCAGGTCGGCGGGGGTGAGGCTGGGGACGGGGGTGCTGGGGCGAAAGATCAGGCGGGTTTGGAACAGGCGCAGGCCCAGGAAAATGCCTAGGTATCCGAAGACGATCGTCCCCCAGAGACTTAAACCTAAAATTTGCCAACGTTTCATGGCGATCGGGCGGGAAAAGCAACATTATAACGATCTAGGGCTGGCGTGAGCGAGGGATGGCTCGCGGTTTTCAGATTCTCGAAAAAATACGGTTGGAGTAGAGCCAGATTGTCGTTTATAAAGGAAGAGCGACTCTGCACATTACTTACTCTGGGGGTAAACCCTATGTTTTCCATTCCTGCCCTGCCCTTTGGATCCTCGGTTCGCCTGTCTGTTGGTGCTGCAACCCTTGCCACCGCGATCGTGGCCGGAGTCGCTCAGCCCAGCTTCGCCCAAAACCAGTATGAGCAACAGGTACAGTCTCAGCTTGATATGGCAGCCGCAGCGGTGGGGGTTGCGGGCTATGAAATGGTCTATGACCCCTATATCGATCGCACGGGTGCGGGTGTAACTGAAAGTCTAACGATCCGGCTGCGGGAGGGGTACAGCTATACCATCATCGGTGTGTGCGATTCGGATTGCAGCGATCTGGATATGGAACTGTTCGATGCCAATGGCAATTCGATCGATTCCGACTATGAAACCGACGACTTCCCGGTGGTGGAAGTTACGCCCGCCTGGACGAGTGACTTTACCCTAGAGGTCAATATGTACGCCTGTAGCAGTGAGCCGTGCTACTACGGCGTTGGGGTTTTTGCCGATTAATCCCTTGGGATAGGGGCAAATCCAGTGAGATAGGGGCAAATCCAGTGGGTTTGCCCCATTTTTTTGTCCCCCAGCGGGGAGCCACAGGGGTAAGATCCCTCCTGTTAACTCTGCCTAGGGGCAGCTTCTTTGAGGTTCGCGGCGAGGATGGGCGGGGGTTAGGGGCGTTTGTAGAAGGGTTTTTTGACGACGGTGCCGGGGCAGTCTTTGCCGCGAATGGTGACGGTGAGGGCGGTGCCAATCTTGGTGAGATCCGTGGGGACATAGGCGAGGGCGATCGCTGCTTGCAGGGTGGGGGACCAAGTGCCGCTAGTGATTTGGCCGATCGTTTCTCCCTGGGCGGTGACGGGGTAATCATGGCGGGCAATGTTGCGGCCTTCCATGGTGAGGCCCACTAAGCGCCGGGTTACGCCGTTGGCTTTTTGGGCTTCTAGGACCGATCGGCCCACAAATTCCCCCTTACGGTCCAAATGTACGAGCCATCCTAGTCCTGCCTCTAGGGGCGTGGTACTGTCGTTAATATCCTGCCCATACAGACACATGGCTGCTTCTAGCCGCAGGGTATCCCGCGCCCCCAGTCCACAGGGCGGAACCCCCGTCTCAATCCAGTGCTGCCACAGTGCCTGCCCCGCTGCCGCTTCCATCATCACCTCAAAGCCATCTTCGCCGGTATAGCCGGTACGGGCTAAAAACGCGGGTTGATCCTGCACTGTTGTTGTGACGTGGCCAAAGCGGGAGACTTGGCCCAGATCGACGGGGACTAAGGCTTGCAAGGTTGCTACGGCCTGGGGGCCTTGAATCGCAATTAAGGTATGGCTTTGGCTTAAGTCTTCAAAGTTAACCCGGTTTGCATCTAAATGCTGAAGTAACCACGCTTTATCTTTCGCACAGGTGGCGGCATTGACGATTAAGGTAATCACTTCTTGGCCCGGTGTGATGTCCTGGGCATAGATAATCAAGTCATCAATAATGCCCCCCTGCTCATTCAGCAGCACGGTATACTGGGCCGCTCCTGGTTGCAGGTCCGTTACGGCGGAGGGCACTAGGGCATCCAATTGGGCCAAAACTCCCTCTCCCCGCAGGATAAATTTACCCATGTGGGAAATGTCAAACATCCCTTGGGCGGTGCGAACTTGCTCGTGTTCTTTGAGCAGGCCGCTAAACTGGACGGGCATATCCCAGCCGCCAAATTCGGTCATTTTGGCCCCAAGGGCGAGAATTTGGTCATAAAGGGGGGTACGGAGGAGGGTAGTGGCTTCGCTCACGGTAGGGCTTGGGTGATGGGGGACAAGTGGGTTGTAGATAACACTCTAGAATTTTCTGAGTCCACTGCACAAGCTCTTGACTTCACAGGTGCTTTGCGGGTGAGCATGGTTGCAGTAGGGGTTGGTGGTTTCGGTTGGTGGATGTCGATCGTGGGGTAGGGGTTGCTGGATGGAGGTCAGTGGTGATGCGATCGTGTCGGGGCAGGTATTTCCACGCTGGACCCTGGGAACGAGAAGAATAACAAATTCAATAATGGTAGGGGCGGGTTTTTGCTCAAAATCCTGCTTAAATCCGATAATCTTCCCAAACCCGCCCTTTTCGCTATGGTCCAGAATTGCACAAAAATAAGTTGGGTTTGGTTTATTTTGGGGCTATTTCCTGGAATTTGTGCGGAAGAGGGCGGTTTTGGTTTATTTTGGGGTTATTACCTGAATTTTGGGCGAAAAACCGCCCCTACGGGTTTTGACTGTATTTACTGGAAAAGAGGACGGGTTTGGTTTATTTTGGGGTTATTGTCTGAGATTTTTGCGAAAAAACCGCCCCTACGGGTTGTGATGGTAAGATTCTGGGGTTTAGGGGTCTTATTGGGGCAGGATGTGGCCGGAGTCTACGGTGAGGATTTGGGAGTCTTTGAGCCATTGGCTGTCGAAGGCTCCGAGGTGGGTGGTGGTGATGAGGGTTTGGAAGCGATCGTCGATCGCCTCCAGTAACTGATTTTGTCGCTTGAGGTCCAGTTCGGCCAGAACATCATCGAGGAGCAAAATCGGCGGCTCCCGAATGACAGTTTCGAGCAGTTCTAACTCCGCTAACTTGAGGGCTAAAACCACTGTGCGCTGTTGCCCCTGGGAGCCGTAGTGACGGGCGGGAGTCTCGTTGATAAGCAGTTCAATTTCATCGCGGTGGGGGCCGACGAGGGACGTGCCTTGGTACTGTTCCGCACGGGAGCGATCGCGAATTTGCGCCAAAAAGAGCGCCTGAAGATAGAGGGGATCGTCGCCGCGATCGGGTGGGGGGGCTTCGAGGGGGGGAGCTTCCCCCACATTGGGCAGATAGCGCACCGCCAGGGTTTCCTGCTGGCCACTGATGCGGTGGTGCCAGGTTTGGGCGAGGGGGATCAGGCGCTGGAGGGCGCGGCGGCGGCGGCGGATGACTTGGCTGCCGAGGCTGGCTAACTGGGCATCCCAGACCGCAAGCTGGGCACTGGGGCCGGAGCGGGGGACCGAGGGATCTTCGTCTTCCTCTGGCCAGATGCTGCCACTGGGGTCGATCGGCTCTAGCCCCTCGAATCGCCCTTCCCCCGATCGATCGGCCTCCTCCTTCCCCAAGCCCCGCAGCAGAGCATTGCGCTGTCGCAGGACCCGACCGTACTGTTGCAGGAGATGGGCCGCCACTGGTTCCAACTGCACCAGCAGCCGATCGAGCCAATCCCGCCGCTGGGCTGGGCCTCCCCGCACTAGGTCCAAGTCTAGGGAAGAAAACTGCACTGTATTCAAGGTGCCGAGCAAATCCAACTGACGGCGCAGAGTTTCTAGATTGAGTGAGGCAGTGCGGCGACCAGAGGCCCGTAGGGTTAGCCCCAGCTTATAAACCCCCAAATCCCGTTGTAAAAAGGCTGTAATCTCGCTTTGCTCCTGGGTATCCTGCACCAAATCCCGATCGCGGCTGACCCGGTGCGATCGCAACGTCGAGAGCAGTTCCACCGCCTCCAACAGATTCGACTTCCCCTGGGCATTCTCCCCCAGCAAAATCGTTTTGGGGGCGGCAAAGGTCACCAACTGATCGCGATAGTTGCGGAAACTCCGCAGGTGCAGGTGCTGTAGAAACATGGGCATTAGTCCCGACAAAGGGCACTGCCTAAGCGGGCTTCACATTGGGCCTGTTCTGCCTCGGTGATAGCTGGGATTGCTACATCCTGCCGCCGGACTCGGCCATTATGCCCCAAAAGGAAGCGCGGTAGGGTCTCTAGGGCGATGGTTTCCCAGGTTTCGGCGTTGTAGGTGGTGGTGGTGAGGCGGTTTTGGCTGTAGTCGAGGTCGAGGAGGGTGAGGGTTTTGGGGCTGGGGCTGCTGTGGTCGATGAGGGGGCGGGGGCCGGAGCCAATGAGGCCGGTGTGGAGCAGATCTAGCTGGCCCCGCTGACCGGGATAGTAGGCGTGGTGGTGGCCGCTGATGTAGGTGTGGACTTGGTGGCGTTCTAGTAGGGCGCGGAGGCTCTCGCTGTTGGACATCACTTCTCCGGGACGATTGCGCCCTTCGGCGACGGCATAGAGCGGTAAATGGCCGATTAAAAAGCGAAACTTGGCATTTTTGGCGGCGGGGGACTGGAGGGCTTGCTCAACCCAGGCGAGTTGGGCGGCGGGGATGGTGTCTGTGGAGCCATCCCAAACCAGGAAGAAGGCTTCTGCGGCTGGTCCTGCGCTAAAGGTGTAGTAAAAAGGAAAATTCTGGCGATCGAGGAAGTTTACCCCCGGATCATGGGCTGGATTGCGCCAATAGGCGGCGGCTTGGTTGCGATCGCGCTGAAACGTATAGCCCCCGGCCCCATTGGGGGCACCGGAGCCGTCATGGTTCCCCAGGGTAAAGCCAAAGGGAATTTGGGCATCCCGCAGCGGTTTGGCGACAAAGCGATCGAAAGCGGCCCACATCGCTGCAATTTCCCCATCGGACAGGCTGAGGCTTTGTCCAGCGACCATATCACCGCTGCACAGCACAAGATCGGGGTGCCAGTAGGGCAGGAGGTTGACGGTATCGGTGACGGAGGGGTCGTAGTCCGTGGAGCCGTAGGCGCGGTTGAGGTCGCTGATGATGGCGAGGCGGAGGTTGCCCTTGGGGGGATTGGCAGGGGGTTGGGGTAGTTGGGCGAGGGTGGCGGTAGTGGCGGGGGGAAGGGGGGCCGGGGTGGGGCTGGGGGAAGGAGGGGCGATCGGAGTGGGACTGGGGGCGGCAGTGGCGGCGGGCGGGGCTGCGGATTCGTGGAGGAGGACGGGGGAGATTTGTGCGGTAGGGG
>JBMTWK010000269.1:0-5154 GCA_049452395.1 Prochlorothrix sp.
AAAAAACCGGAGTAGCTGGACTACCCCGGTTGAGAGATGGGAACTGGAACTTAGACCGTAGCTGCGTGCTAAATTCCAGTTAAATTAAGTTAAAACTAGGCAAACCTAGGCAAACTTGGGTTGAATCGACCTTAGTAGTCGAAATCGCCGCCCATGCCAGCGCCAGCGGGAGCCTTATCCTTAGACTCAGGCTGATCCACCACGATGCACTCAGTGGTCAGGACCATACCCGCGATCGAAGCCGCATTTTGCAGCGCCGAACGGGTCACCTTAGCGGGGTCAACAATACCAGCCGCGAACATATCCACGAACTCATTGGAAGCCGCGTTGAAACCGGTGTTGAAGTCTTGCTCCTTCACGCGCTCTGCAATCACAGCGCCATTTTGGCCCGCATTCTCAGCAATTCGCTTCAGGGGAGCCGCCAGAGCACGGGACACGATTTGAGCACCCGTCAGCTCTTCGCCGCTGAGGTTACCCGCAGACCACTGCTCCAGTTGGGGCACCAGGTGAGCCAGGGTGGTACCGCCACCGGGAACGATCCCTTCTTCAACCGCAGCCTTGGTTGCGTTGATGGCATCTTCCAGGCGCAGCTTGCGATCCTTCATTTCGGTCTCGGTTGCCGCACCCACTTTGATCACCGCAACACCACCGGCCAGCTTAGCCAGACGCTCTTGCAGCTTCTCTTTATCGTAGGAGGAGTCGGTTTCGTCGATTTGGCGGCGAATTTGCTCACAACGGGCCTTCACAGCCTCTTCGTTGCCCTCAGCCACGATCGTGCTGGTGTCCTTGGTCAGGGTGATGCGACGCGCTTGGCCCAGCATATCCAGCTTGGCGTTGTCCAGCTTCAGGCCAGCATCTTCGGTGATCACTTGGCCACCGGTCAGCACTGCCATGTCTTCCAGCATCGCTTTACGGCGATCGCCAAAGCCCGGAGCCTTCACCGCAGCGACATTCAGCACACCGCGCAGCCGGTTCACCACCAGAGTCGCGAGGGCTTCTTTCTCGATGTCTTCAGCGATGATCAGTAGGGGACGGCCAGACCGAGCCACTTGCTCCAGCACGGGTACCAGGTCTTGAACCAAGGTGATTTTCTTGTCGGTGATCAGGATGTAAGGCTCATCCAGCACCGCTTCCATCCGCTCCGTGTCGGTGGCGAAGTAGGGGGAGATATAGCCCTTATCGAAGCGCATCCCCTCGGTGATTTCCAGCTCAGTGGTCATGGACTTCCCTTCTTCCAGGGAGATCACGCCTTCTTTGCCGACCTTATCCATGGCTTCGGCGATCATTTGACCCACTTCTTCGTCGTTACCGGCGGAAATGGAGCCAACTTGGGCGATCGACTTGGAATCTTCAACGGGGCGAGCGTGCTCTTTGATCACTTCGACCAGGTAAGCGGTAGCCTTGTCGATGCCGCGCTTGAGGAGGATGGGGTTGGCACCGGCTGCGACGTTCCGCAGACCTTCCTTAACCATGGCGTGGGCCAGAACGGTTGCAGTGGTGGTTCCGTCACCGGCTGCGTCGTTGGTTTTGGAAGCCGCTTGGCGAATCAGGGCAACGCCTGTGTTCTCAATGTGGTCTTCCAGTTCGATTTCTTTGGCGATCGTCACACCGTCGTTGACGATTTGGGGTGCGCCGAACTTCTTCTCTAGGACGACGTTACGACCCTTAGGACCGAGGGTAACAGCCACAGCCTCGGCGAGGATGTCCATGCCTTTTTCCAGGGCACGACGGGCATTTTCGTTGTAAATGATGCGCTTAGCCATAATCTTGCAGTTTTACCTTGCGGTGATTTCAGATTTAGAACAAAGAATGAGTTTGAGGCGAAAGGTTGCTGCAAGTGTCTTGGGAAGCGATGCCTTGCAGCATAGGGTGTGTTTGGAGCGGGCTTGCAGCGATCGGGTCTGGAAATCCCTCCCACTGAACCCCAAAATCTAAAATCGATTAGGCTACGATAGCCAGAATGTCCTTCTCGGTGAGGAGCACATACTCGTCGCTACCGAGTTTGATGTCGGTTCCGGCATACTTGGAGTACAGCACTTTATCGCCGACTTTGACCTCGATCTCGCTGCGGGAACCATCATCGTTGCGCTTGCCGGGGCCGACTTGCACAACCTCACCCACCTGGGGCTTTTCCTTTGCGGTATCGGGCAACAGGATGCCACCAGCGGTCTGCTGCTCGGACTCGGAAACCTTGACGAATACACGATCGCCCAGGGGCTTGAGAGTTGAAACACTCAGCGTAACGGCTGCCATAGTTATCCTCCAGACAATGACAAGGGATATAAATCAGGGGTTGCGGTCAGGGCTACTGTGCTGCTTTAGCACTTTGCTGCCTTAGCAGTTTGCTGCTTTAGCACTCTCACCGCCTGAGTGCTAATTTACCGAAGGCCGATCGCTTCCACAACTTCCCTAGCTGTACGGGTTCCCGAATCTGGTCGGTCCGGCATGGGTACGGGATGCCTCGATCGAAAGAATTAACCCCTGTTTGTGCAAGAGGGTCGGCACGGGGGCGCGACCCCTACCCTAGGTCGTGATAGAGCGCTTGGAACCACTGCACGAATTGTTGGGCATGGGGGTGGCTGGGCTGAAAGATGCGTTCTTTGAGGGCTTGGTGCAACTGGCGACCGGGGGGATTTTGCCATGCCAGCCAGGTATAGATTTGGGCTTTGTCGGTTTGGACAGCGGTATAGGGAGCTTGGTGGTCGGTTTGGGCCGATCGGGCTGCGGTTTGGGCAAACTCCCACAGGTCCGTACTGCTATCGGGCAACAAATTCGCCAAAAACGTCTCCAACATCCCCTCGCGCCGATTATCCGGCATCATCCACACCCCAAACCGAATTCCCAGCTTCGTCCGATGAATCAGTCCCGTTTCCGGCAAGTCCATCGGCAAAGGTTCGATTAAGTCGGGAATTCCTTGCTCTAGGGCATCTCGTACACTTTGCCAGCGCTGCTGGGGAGCCTCATCAGCATCAACGATGATACCCAAAGCCTCTAGACCTGACGCGGTTAGCTCTGCCGCGATCGTGTCTGGATCTCGCAGTACTTCATAACCCCCAGCCGCCCGAATCTGGACAATGGGCTGGCCCTCAATCACCCAAGGGATGCGATTTGCTTCGATTAACTCTGGAATGACCCGTTTATCCTGGTCACCTTCAACCAGGAGGACTTTGGGGTAGACTGCTGCCTGTTTTCCTAATTTCTTGCTCATTTCTATCTCACCTCCAGTCCACGATCGGCAGCAATCGCAATTTGACGACCCTTGAGCGTGATGGACTGCTCCTGAGTGCGTTCGATCCGGTGAAGGGTGATGAGACCGGAATCGATCGCCTCAGCCTCCACTAATTCAGCTAGACTTTGCCAGCAGTCGCGGCTGTGGGTGGTTGCAAAAACTTGAACATTAAAATCCTGGGCAGTTTTGCACAGCATTTGCCACATTTCGGTCATGGCGGTGAAATGTAGCCCAATGTCAACCTCATCGACGAGGAGAATGCCATCTTTGGCGTTGACGATCGCCAAGGCTAAGCCCAAGATGCGCCATACCCCTTCTCCCATGCTGCTGATGGGGACGGGCTGGGGGATATCCTTGAGCTTAACCATAAAGCCGTCCCGGTTCAGCGTCGATTTGACAGTGGGATCGGGCGTAACTTGGGCAATACGCTGTAAATTTGGCTCTAGGGCAGAAAGGGCGCTGAGAACAATCTCTTCTTCAGGGGTTAGTAGGATTTCTTCAAAGAGTTGAATGGTGGTGTTGCGGGACAGTCCTAGGGTTTGAATCCATTGGATGGGGATACCTTCACTCGGCTGCTTCACAGGTTTTGGCCCCGCTGGACCGAACTCCCCGGAGAAGGTATGGGGTAGGGGGCGGAAGACATCGGAAAAAATTGAGCCTGCTTCTCTCAGGGAAAAGCGCTCATAACCTAAACGATCGTGATTGATATTGCGTGAAATCTGGAAACTGAGGGTACTCCCATCATTTTCGACTGAAAGGCATAATGTCCGTGAGCTTAACGGCTGTCTTGGCTGTTCCAGCTCCCCTGAGGATGGGCTAGGTTGCTCATCAGTAGAGACTTGTTGGGCTTGAATCTGAATGGGGCTGTCTTGGCGGATTTGGTGGCCCCGGAAGAGATGGTGAACAAATAACTGATATTGAGGCTCCCGTCCGTCAATTTCCCGGACTTCTCCCCGTGCTTGACAGACAGCTTCTAGGCTTTTAACGGGATCATGACCCATCAGTAGGTAAATTGCTTCTAAAATTGAAGTTTTACCGCTATTATTGGCCCCAACTAGGAGATTAATCTGTCCTAGGGGTTTAAGCTCAAAGTGTTTGAAGCCTCGAAAGTTGTCGATCGAGAGGGTTTTTAACATTAGTCAAGTCGTGGGGGGAAAAGTCGGGTCGTGAGCGGGTTTAGGGCTGAGAGTCAGGAAAATTGAGATTTGGGGGGAAAATATCGGCGATCGCAAGGTGGAGGTCCGGAAACCGAAGGGGGGAAAGGTGTGCTGTATCGTCGTAGATGACCCGCGATCGGTACCCGGCGGGATCCGCATTGCGAAAGACCCAAACCTGCCGCTGGCTCACATCCACCACCCAATACTCAGGAATCCCCGCCTGGGCATAGAGCAGCCCCTTGACCTCGCGGTCCTTGCTCAGGGTGGAATCTGCCACCTCTACCACTAAATCAATCACCTCCGGCTGGGGATGTTGGTGCAAATAATCCCACTCTTGGCCTTGGACAATGGCTAAATCCGGTTCGGGTTCTGAAGTGGGGCTGAGGGCGATCGGATCCTGGAGAAAAATTAAACGCTGGCCTTGGAGGGCCGTGGTTAACACTTGGGCTAACAGTCGCAATGTGATGACATGGGGGCGACCTTTGGCGCTCATCGTTACAATATGTCCGTCTAGTAACTCGGTTCGCTCTTGGCTGGTGAGGATGCCCCGATCGGCCATGGCCCGATATTCAGCGGCGGTCCAGCGGCGCAACGGTAAGGTTTGCGACAGAGCGTTTTGGGGAACGGGAGCGGGCATCATGGTGTCTTTCCCTCAAGGGTGGGGTTAATACAGGGTTAACAAGCCCAGGGTTAACGAGGTTTACAGCTTCTTTCCATCCTATCTCAAGTTCAGGACTCACCCAGGGAGCCGTTAATGGGGAATTCAAG
>JBMTWK010000270.1:0-5143 GCA_049452395.1 Prochlorothrix sp.
GGTTGTGGGATAGCCGGACCGGCTGTCCATAGGCGAAAGTGGGATACACCCGATCCTCCCACCCAAAAGGTGGTTGTGGGATAGCCAGACCGGCTGTCCATAGGCGAAAGTGGGATACAACACCCCATGGGATGCGCCCAAACGTGCGATGCGTCTGAAATTAAAGTTAGGGCTGGGCGGTAAAGCCGTTCACCTTCCATAATCTTTTGTTAATACCGGTTTTGTCATGGTTGTGACCCTTTCCTCTGCGGCTTCGGCCCCTTCCGTTGAAACGATCGCCGCCGCGATCGAGCACCAGCGGCAGTTTTTCGCCACTGGACAAACCCGCTCCCTCACCGATCGCCGCCAGCAACTGCTCAAGCTCCAAGCCGCGATCGATCGCCAAGCCGAGACCCTCATCCAGGCCGTCAGCCAAGACCTCGGCAAGCCCTACTTTGAGGCTTGTATCGGTGAAATCTCGGCGATTCGCATGGATTTGGACCACACCCTCAAAAACCTCAATAACTGGGCTAAACCCAAGCCCGCCGCCCCCACTCTGGCCCAATTTCCAGCCCAAGCTTGGATTCAACCCGAACCCCTGGGTGTCGTGCTGATTATTGGCCCCTGGAACTATCCCTTAAGCTTAGTGCTACAGCCCCTGATTGGGGCGATCGCAGCAGGAAACTGCGCTATCCTCAAGCCTTCGGAAATTGCTCCCGCTTCTTCGGCGGCGATCGCGGCCCTCATCCAGGAAACCTTCGATCCGGGCTGGGTCACCGTGATTGAGGGCGGTGTGGAAACCAGCCAAGCCCTTTTGGCGCACCCCTTCGATCATCTCTTTTTCACCGGGGGAACTGCGGTCGGTAAGGTCGTGATGGCAGCGGCAGCAGCCCACTTAACCCCCGTAACCCTAGAACTGGGCGGCAAAAGCCCCTGTATTGTTGAAAAAGACGTAGATTTAGAGATTGCAGCCCGTCGCATTGCCTGGGGTAAGTTCTTTAATGCCGGTCAAAGCTGTGTTGCTCCCGACTATCTACTGGTCCAGGAAGACATTGCTGAGCCGCTGAAACAAAGAATTGTCGCCATGATCCAGCAGTTCTACGGCGATAATCCCCAAGCTAGCCCCGACTATGGCCGAATCGCCAGCGATCGGCACTTTCAACGGCTCCAGACGCTATTAAAGGGCGGTCGGACCCTGGCAGGGGGGCAGTCCGATGCAGACGATCGCTATATTGCGCCCACCGTGATAGACGGGGTAACCTGGGCCGATGAGATTATGCAGGAGGAGATTTTTGGGCCGATTTTGCCCATTTTGACCTATGGCAAGCTGGAGGAGGCGATCGCCCAAGTCAACGCCCGCCCCAAGCCCTTAGCCCTCTACTTCTTTGGCCGCAATCCCCAGCAACAGCAGCAGGTCTTGGACCAGACCAGTTCGGGCGGGGTTTGTCTCAATGACACGATCGTGCATTTGGGCACGCCTGCCTTACCCTTCGGTGGTGTTGGTCCCAGCGGCATCGGCGCTTACCATGGCAAGGCTTCTTTTGATACCTTTTCCCACGATAAAAGCGTTTTACGCCGCTTCTTCGACCTTGAACCACCCTTGCGCTATGCGCCCTACTCTAACCTCAAGTTACGGCTCCTGAAGTTTTTCCTTCGTTAAGCTCCCTTAGCCCCCATTTCCCCAAAAATCCTCGCAGGGGCGGGTTTACACCACAAAACCCTGCCACGGTAGCACCATCTACCCAAACCCGCCCTCTTGGTCATGGCGAGAAAATAAAGCCCTAAGACCGAGAAGCGTTAAGCCATAGCCTGAAAGAATGTGAAACCACAGATAATACTGCAATAATAGGCCCGATTTTAGCCTAAGAGCAAAAAAGCCTAGGGTTTGGCCCCGATCTGGCCCTGGCAACCAAGCAGACTCCTGCCGGAGATCAACTCCCGGCAGAAAAACATCAAGACTGTAGGCTAAGGCATTAAAATCAGGATAAACCTCCGCTAAAGACAGGTTAAGCTCTGATTCGAGCTTAGTCGTAGTCTCTAGGGCTGATACTGCCCCGATCGGGACCAAAACTCCCTGACGGTAGCCCCGCCCAAAAACAGCTCCCCCCCACAGCACCATCCCCAAGCTCAGGGCTACATAAAACCTCAAACTACGGAGATATCGAGAAAGATGAGGGGATTTAACCCGAAACCGCTGCCAAGCGCTAAGATCCTTGCCTTGGTTAAGCTGGGCGAGGTGAATCGCAACGGCAGCCTTAGAGCGGCCCTGGGTTTGGAGGACGTGGGCGAGGTGGTGGTAAGGCTGGGGACAAAAGTAGGGCATTCGGTGCAGCCAAGTGAGGCGGCTTTTGGCATCTTGGGGGGCAGACTCCCCCAGGCGATCGTAGCAAAAACCATCCAAGCGCAGTCCTCCCGGTAATGGCCAACTGCGGGCCTCATCCTGGAGCCAGCCCACCTGAGCCGCTCTGAGATCTAGCTTAAAGGCTTCTGGCTGCTCAATATCGTACAAAATCAAGCTTCCCCGCACCTGAGCTTGGTTAAGCCGCACCCACCCCGCCACCGCCAACCCATTCCGCAACCGCACATCCCCCGCCACCTGAAGCCGCTCTCCATCCAAAGCGACCCGATCGGGATTGTGAAAACGGCTAGCATTACAAATCAGATGTCCCCCCACCCAACTGCCCGTTAACCTCACTAGCCCTTCCGCAAAAAACTGATTATGCAGCAGTAAATCCCCTTGAATTTTAAGGTTTTGGCCATTAAAAAGACATTGGGGTTGATAAAAGGGTTGGGGCAGGGGCAGGGGGGAAGTTAGGGAGGTAACGTGGGAGGTAACGTGGGAGGTAGCTTGGGCCGAAGGGGCTGGAGCTGAGGGGAGAGAATGCGAGAAGCCAAACAGCGGGCTAGGGGGGGCAGCAGTGGCGGGGGAGGCACTCTCAACAACGGGAGCAGGCCGGATCTGGCAGTTTTGACTGTCCAGGGTTTCGGCAATCTCAGCCCCCGCCAGCACCACCTGCCCCACAATCAGCAGCGGCTGCTCCTGCGGTAGCCCCAAACTGAAGCGCCGCACCCGCAACCCCCTCGCCTCCAGCGCTACGCCCATCGTCGCCCGCCACTCTCCTCCCCCAATCCGCAACTCCTGCCCCAACTGCGCCCCCGTTAACTGACCCCGCCCCCAAATCTGAAACCCCTGCTGGAGATAAAGACTTTGGCCAATCTGGAGGTTAGCGGCCTCTAGGACAATATCTGGCGCAATATCTGGCGCGATATCTGGCGCAATATTTGGCGCGATATCTAGCGCAATATCTGGCGCTTTATCTAGAAAATCTGGCTCAGTCTCTGGATTCTCGACTTTTACCGCTAAATCTAGGGCTAAGTTCGCCGCTATACCCACATTAGCCCTGCCAAGCTGCACACCTCGCAACTTTAGGGAGCCACCAATTTGGCTTTGGGTCAGGGTCAGAGTACCGCCAATGCGGCTACGATCGAGGCACAACTGACCCCGGCAGACCATGGATTGAAGCTGTAGATCCCCAGTAACCTGGACCTGTTTAAGGTCTAATTCACCTTGAATTTGACAGTAATTGCCATTAAAAGTTAAAAACTGGCTGCCTGTACAGTCTAAAGTCTGGAAGACGGCCCCTTGCACGCTGAAGGGTTCCAGGAACTGGCAGCGCTGGAACAGGAGCGGAAAAGGAATACGCCAGTAGGACAAATCTAAACGATCGCAGACTTGTGCCTCTTGAATTCTTAACCCCTGGGAACAGCATCGGGCCGAGAGTGTTTGCAGGTTGCGGCGTTCTAGGGGATCTAAGAGCTGATTTACGAAGTCGCTGAAACGCAGTCATAGCAGGGGTTTTGCAAAATAGTGTTTTTGAGTACCGAATCGCTACAACCCCTTCACTACAGTGCTTTCAGCTCTCTTAAGATTTACTTCATAAATCAGCTCTAAGGTGACGGGGCGATCGATCGGGGGATTAATCGATCGATCAATGGGGCGATCGATCGGGGGATAACTCCCTGGGTTATGGTCTACAAAATCGTCGAAATAAGCCTCTTTACAGCCGATTGTCAGAATCTGGAGCAACCACTGGATAAATTGCGATCGAATCTGGCGATCTCCCTTTTCCAGTGTTCCAAGATCAGCATGGCCTACGCTTTCAGATTGAGTTAGGGCCAGCAACACCTGCAACTCGGCCCCCTGAAGTTGTCCCCACTCCCGCTGTGCCCAAGCCAAGAGCCATGGGTGAAGGGTGGAGGGTGGCGACGGGGGAAAGATAGCCATAGGGACTGTGGCTCAGGACCAAGAGGAAGAAGCAGAACAGTCTGAGGACGCAGAGGCAGGGACCGCTCCCAATTTCGGGGCAGGAACGGTGGAAAGGCGATCGCTCAGCTTAATTTGCCCCCGTCTAACCGAGTAAAGAATGCGATTAATACAGCGGAGGTCGTCTTCCCCCATATTACCCATCAAAAGCACGGCCAGTAGACCATAGCGATCGGCAAGGGTGAGTTCTTCAGTGGCGGATACGTCAGAAAATAAACGTCCCAGCACATTCGGCAGTGGATTTACAGGATCCCGTGTCATGGGTTCACACCTGGACTAAGGATTTGCAGTCGATATCGCTGTGGCCCCCATAGGGCGATCGGGCAAGCCCCGATCGGGGGGTCCATCTGACTCAAGCTCAGACCCGTTCAGACCCGTTCAGACCCGTTGTCTAAACGTTCCAGCGTGAGAGGCTCCCACTAGTACAGCAGGGCGGAAATTCCCATCCCCTTTCCAGTGCGGGCATCTTGCCCGCGTTGTGAGCGAGACGCTCACACGGATGGGTGTAAAACTTATGCCTTGGTCTACTAGCTTGGCCTCTAGTATGACGGCTCTTGTCTTTATTATCCTGTTTCTTTAAGCTTCGCCTAATAAATGATCTTGCAAACTGTATCGGAATTCTTACGAAGCTTTAAAAAAAGCAGTCAATACTTTAGAACTGTGTTGATTCTGTAACCTAAACTGCGGCTAACCCACCGATTTAGCCCTAATTAATACCGAGATCACAACTTCAAATCCAGTCAGATCACAGGGGAGCATCCCACTTTAGCGATTTAACCGAACTGGTAGGGGCAAACCCCCTGTGGTTGCCCTGGCTTTGGGCCGAAGAGGGTCGGCACG
>JBMTWK010000271.1:0-5142 GCA_049452395.1 Prochlorothrix sp.
GCGTTACCCTTAACGCGGTGTCCGGCAACGCGAGCTACTCCTCCTGGGGTCCATCCCAACTTGGGCCAATGAACCGATGGGGTCGGGGCAAACCCCCCGTGGTTGCACCGGTTTTGCTCGAAGCGGGGAGCCACAGGGGCACGACCCCTACCAAGATTCTTCTAAAGTGGGATGTTCCCTCCCCTGCTTCTGTTGCGTCCGTAGTTGCGTCCGTAGTTGCGTCCGTAGTTATGGCTGTGCGGGTTGCGTCCGTAGTTATGGCCGTAGTTATGGCTGTGCGGGTTGCGTCCGTAGTTATGGCCGTAGTTATGGCCGTGCGGGTTCCGTCCGATCGGCCTCTGGGTACCATCCGGATCCTGAGCCTATCAGACGGTAATGCTTAGAGGCAGAGCCACGCCAGCGGTAAGCCCTTGCCTGTTTGGGTTGGTTCTCCCCAACCGCCCCGCCGCGATGCTCCCCTAGTTAGACCTGTTAGACTGACTAATGGAGTTTTAGCTGTCCCAGCCCAGGTGGGTTGTGGACACCCCAAAAAGTGGACACCGCTCCCCTAGACGTACCGAAATCGTCGGGATTCAGGCTGTGGTAAAAGCCACAAGGTCAAACTGCCTCACCTCAGTTTGTTGCCTCAATCCAGTTGGAAGGTGGCTCCTGTGGCGCTTCTTGTCCCCGTGGACTTATCCCTGTGGATTAACCCTGTGGATTAACCCTGTGGATTAACCCTGTGGAATTAACCTAACCCTGTGGAAATCACCCCTGTGGTAACCCTTTCCTAGGCAACCCCCCCCACGGCAACAGCTCCCCAGTCCCCCCCACCGCCAGCACACCGCAATTTTCCACGGTACACCCCCCAGTTTCCTTTAGATCTTCTGACACCGTTTCCTCAACTCTGATTCCGATGCTCCCCCCTGTCCTTCCCGATCGTTGGGATTCTATGCGGATGGGGTAAAAGTGCTCCAGAAAAGATCTAGGGAGATGACCCCCAACAATGCCGTTGCTTGTGATTTAGAGCTTTCACAGGCGCGTTGCATCGGGATTCTATCATCGGGGTCTTGATCCCCTCGCCGGAGCCAGTCACCCCAATCTTGTACCGGAGCCGGTTGCTCAGATTGAGTACCACAGGATTTTGCACCCAGATTTTTTCAGGGGATTGAGTCATTTCAACCTTTGGCCGTTTAACAAGCTTCTGTCCTAGAGGAGAAGTACATGCAGGGCAAGCGAATGCCAAAATCTAAGATCCTGATTGTCGATGACGAACCCGACAATCTTGATCTCCTCTACCGGACATTTCGACGGGAGTACCAAGTACTGCGTGCGTCGAGTGGCCCTGAGGCTTTGGAAGTGCTGGGACAGCAGGCAGACGTTTCCGTGATCATTTCTGATCAGCGGATGCCCCGCATGAGTGGGACCGAGTTCCTCAGTTTAACGGCGGCTCAGTATCCCGATATTGTCCGGATTCTGTTGACGGGCTACACCGATGTGGATGATCTGGTGGATGCCATCAATGCGGGTCGGGTTTTTCGCTATGTGACCAAGCCCTGGGATGAGCAGGAACTGCGGGGTGTGGTGGAACAGGCTTTGGCGACCCATAATTTGCTGCAAAGCCGCACCCGTGAATTGCGCCGCTCCCTGCGCCAAGAATCCCTACTCAATGCTATTTCTACGGCCCTGCGCAGTGCCCTCGACTATCGCCAGTTGCTGCAAACCCTGGTGGAGACGGTGGGGGAGATTTTTGAGGCCGATATTTGTATGTTGAAGCTGCTCCAAGGGGTGCAGTTTACGTCGGAGGATTGTTTTTTCCACCATCGATCGGGCCGTAGCCCCAGTCCGACCCTGGCGGTGAGCTATGCGGCGCTGCTGTCCCAAACGGTTTGGGAAACCGAGAACCTGCTGGCGATTTCTGATACGGAGCAGGAAGGGTTACTTCAGGCGATGGTGGATGATGAGCAGTCTTTGGCGGATATCTACCAAATTCTGGGGATTCGATCGTCGTTGATTATCCCGATGATCTACCAGCAAGAGCTGCTTGCGGTGCTGGCCTTGCACCAGTGCCATGAGGTGCGGACTTGGCAGAGTGAAGATATTCAATTGGCGGGGTTGGTGGCGGCTCAGGCGGCTTCGGCGGTGTCCCAAGCCTTGGCCTATGAGCAGGTCCGTGCCTTGGCCCAGCGCCAAGCGCTGGTTAATAGCATTACCAACACGATTCGCTCTAGCCTGGAGCCGGAGGCAATTTTTTCGGCTATTACCCAGGAATTGGGCGAGGCGCTGGGGGTCGATAGTTGTGCGCTGTCCCTGTGGACGGAAGAGGACGAGTATGTGCATTGCGTTGGGTTGTATACCCTCCAGGATCACCTAAGCTGGCTGCGCGATGAGGCTGCCGTCAGCACTGCCCTGGAAGCGGCTGTTTTGGATACGGCTTTGGAAGCTGCCCCGATCGCCCCGGCGCTACCCAACCCAGGGGTGGATTCCCTGGCCGATCGGGAGGCCGAAGGCCGGGTTTATGTTAATGGTGCGTGGAGTGAGGGGGAGGAGGCGGCTACGATCGAGGGCCGATCGCCCACTGCTGCGACGGTAACCCTGTCTGCCGTGGAGCGGGCCGCAGAAAATGGCAGCAATTCCGGCAATGCCCACCCCAATCATGGCTTTAGGGCTAACTCGCCCGATGGTCTAGCCCCGGATGGTTTGGCCCTGGATGGTCTTGCGCCGGATAGCCTTGCGCCGGATGGTCTTGCGCCGGATAGTTTGGCCCCAGATAGTTTAGCCTCGGAGGGATTGGCCCCCAACAGACGACCCGAAGCCGCTCCGCCGCGATCGGCTGCTGCGCGTGAGGGCATTGGGGTCGCGCCCCATCCTCTCCGCTACGAGGAGGAGCTACCCCAGTCCTATTCCCCGATCCAGGGCAACCCCGTCTTAACGCGGCTGATCCAAACCCATCGGCCCGTGGTGGTGAATAACCTGCGGGAGCATCCGGAGTTCGTGGTGGAAAGTCTGTCGATCGAGCAGCCGACCCAAAGCTTGTTGGTGGTGCCGCTGCTGATTGAAGATCGGCTGATTGGGAGCATTTCCCTGCGCCAGGTGGAATATATTCGCCGTTGGCGGGCTGCGGATATTGAGTTGGCCCAGCTTGTAGCGGCCCAGGCGGCGATCGCCGTGCAACAGTCCCGCCTCTATGAAACCACCCGCAACCAGGCCGAAGAACTCTCCCAACTCAATCGCTATCTGACGGAAACGGTCCTCGGTCGCTTCTTGCCCCCCACCATGGTCCAAAAAGCCGCCGCCGGAACCCTGACCCTGGAATTGCAGCCGGAACCGCGCCTTGTCACCATTGTCTTTACGGATATTGTTGGCTTTACGCCGCTGTCGAACCAGCTCCAGGCGCGGGGGATTGCCCAGTTGCTGAACCAGTACCTGGGGGAAATGAGTCAGGTGATTTTTGCCAATGGGGGCACGATCGACAAGTTTATTGGCGATGCGGTGCTGTGTCTGTTTGGGGCACCGGAGGAGCTAGCCCCAGAGGAACAGGTCCAGCGGGCGATCGCCACGGCGCGGCAAATGCTCAAAACCCTAACGCGGCTCAATGCTGAGTGGACGGCGGCGGGGATGCCTGCGGTACAATTCCGCTGCGGGATTCACCAGGGCGATGCGGTGGTGGGATTATTTGGCAGTCGGGAGCGATCGGACTATACGGCGATCGGCCCCTGTGTCAATATTGCAGCGCGTCTTCAGGAAGCCGCCAAGCCCAATCGGATTTTGGTCTCCGCCAAGGTGGCCAGTTATTTAGACCCAAACGAGCTTGAATCCGTGGGAGATCTCAGTTTAAAGGGGGTTGCCGAATTGGTCTCGGCCTATACGGTTAATCCCTAGAGGTTTAGGAGACGGTCGCCATCCCCTTGTATGATTGAGGGGGGTCATCTCCGTCCCCGTGGGGTTGTAGCTCAGATGGATAGAGCGAGTGCCTCCTAAGCGCTAGGTCGCGCGTTCGAGTCGCGCCAGCCCCGTTATTGCGCCAGGGCAGGGCTGATCTCTGCTTCAGTTTCGGGATCCCAAGTTTCATCCAGGCAGGTGTAATGGACCTGGGTGAGGGTTAAGTCCGTTTGGGTGAACTGGGTTCCTTCCAGGCGCGATCGGCGAAAATCGACCTGTTCTAAGACCGCATTGGGAAAACGAGCTTTGCGAAGATCGGCCCAGCGGAAGTCGCAATACTGTAACTGTGCCTGGGTCCAGGTGCTGCCATAGGCTAGGCTTTTGGCCAGGTGGGTGTGCCCTGCGGTGACCCGATCGAGGCGGCTGCGGTAGAGCAAGCAGCCCATCATTTCCGCTTCCGTTAGATTGGCCTCCCGCAGATCAGCGTCGCTGAGGTTGGCCCCAATGAAATTGGTCATGCTGCAATTGGTGCGCCGTAGATTGGCTTGGGACAGATCGCTGTCTTGGAGGTTGGCCGATCGCAGGTTGGCCCCAATTAAGTTGGCCTCGGTGAGGTCCGCCCCGGCTAGGTTGGCCCCGCGCAGGTCTGCCCCCATTAAGTTACTGCCCTGAAGATTGGCCCCGGCCAGATTCACGCCCACCAGCTTGGCTCCCACTAAGTGGGCTTCCGAGAGGTTAACGGCCCCCAGGTCGGCTTCCGCCAAATCGGCATTGCTGAGGTTGGGCTGAACTTCTGGGTATTGGCTTCGCCACACTTGCCAGCGGTGGGAATGGCTCTGGAGAAGGGTTAGGTGTTGCAGATCAGCCATGGAAAGGAGGGTGGGTAAGGGATGGGAGGGGGGCGATCGGGGGGAGACGTGCAGGGGTGCCCCAGGGGTGTTCATCAAAAGGAGCGGTGGGGGAGCGGGAGGTGACCTAGGGAAATCGGAAAAACCGAAGGGTTAGACAACGATCGCCGAGCGTTTCCTGGCAAGATAGAGTAACCCCATTGCGGTACCCCCCTTTTAAGACCAGAACGTGGCAATGCTGATTTCTGTGTTCCCGGCTTAGGTGTGGATGCAGAAAAGGACTATGTAAGGACTGTCGAGGGAAGGACTGTCGAGGGAAGGATTGTCGAGGTGAGAAGGATTGTCGAGGTGACCTGTTCAGATTTTACGGGATTGTGGGAAAGGCAGGATAGCCCCCTCTTTGAGACTGTTGCAATGTCTGTGTGCCTAATGT
>JBMTWK010000272.1:0-5118 GCA_049452395.1 Prochlorothrix sp.
AGGGCGCTGGAGCGCCTGAAGAGGAATTCCCACGCAGAGCATGGGAACTAGGGGAAACTCTGTCTAAGTCGATTAAACCCTTGTAAAGGGCGCTGGAGCGCCTGAAGAGGAATTCCCACGCAGAGCATGGGAACTAGGGGAGATTGTCTTGAAAACCTGCCCATACAGCCGTTTTTCTGGTTTTTCAGGATGGTGACGGGGACGACAGCTTTAATAACGTTTCCTTGGGCATTGGCTCTTGGCCTTGGCCCACAATCCACTCGGAAGTTGCGGAGACATCCAACTGCCCCTGACAGCGCTGGAGGAGGGCCGTGGCTTCCTCGACGGGTAGCCCTGCACTGAGCAAGAAGCCCTGCACCTCGGTACAGCCCAAATGCTGCAAACAGGCCAACTGTTCCGGGGTTTCTACCCCTTCTGCAACGACTTCTAAGCCTAAACCTTGCCCTAGGGCCACGATCGTCGAAACAATGGCCCAATCTTGGGCATCATCGGGAAGACCGCGCACAAAGGACTGATCAATTTTGAGGGTGTCGAGGGGGAATTGCTTGAGGCGGTTGAGGGAAGAGTAGCCTGTGCCAAAGTCATCCAGGGCTAGCCGCACCCCCATGCGCCGTAATTCTTCCAAAATCTGGATGGAGAAGTCAGTATCGGCCATGGCGATAGTTTCTGTGACCTCTAGCTCCAAGTAGACTGGCTCAAGCTGGGTTTGGGTCAAGACTTGGCGAATGGTTTGCACGAGGGTTTTATCGCGGAACTGACGGGGTGATAGGTTCACCGCTACGCCCACGGGGAAGCCGAGGCGCTGCCATTCACGGGCTTGGGCACAGGCCGATCGCAGCACCCACTCCCCGATCGGAACCATTAAACCATTAGCTTCGGCAATCTTGATGAAGGTCGCCGGAGAAATGAGGCCGAACAGGGGGTGTTTCCAGCGTAGCAGGGCTTCCATCTGCATAATTGAACCGGTTTTGGCATCAACGCGGGGCTGATAGCAGAGGTAGAACTCCTGGCGGGGGAGGGCTTGGTAGAGATCCTGTTCTAGGACCAGTTCCATGGAAACCTCTGGATTGGTCGCGCCTTGGTAAAACTGGTAATGGTTGCGCCCCTGCTCTTTCACCCGATACATGGCAATGTCGGCATGGCTGAGGAGGGTTGCGGCGTTGGTGCCGTCTTGGGGGTAGAGGGCAACGCCGATGCTGGCGCTAACATGGAGGTTGTGGCCGTCAATGATAATGGCGGGGCGTAAAACCTCCAAAAGGCGGCGACAAATTTCGGCAACCTCTTCTGAGGAGCGAACGTGGGGTAAATAGAGGGTAAATTCATCTCCGCCCCACCGGGCGATCGTGTCACTTTTGCGCAGCACTGAGAGCAAGCGGGCCGTGGCCTGTTGGAGCAGCCGATCGCCCACCACATGGCCTAAGCTGTCATTAATGGTCTTAAAGCGGTCCAAATCCAGGAACATCACGGCCAGGGACTGCTGAGCTGCTTCTGCGGCCTTGAGGGCAGCCGGGAGACTTTGGTTAAAGTAAACTCGGTTGGGTAAGCCGGTTAAATCATCATGGAATGCCTGATATTCCATGGCTTGCTCTGTTTTTTGGCGCTTGAGGGCTGCGCCTAAGCTGGCCGCCATGGTGGTGAGAATGGTCACTTCGCCCGTGGCCCAGGACTTATTGTCCTGGCAGTCATCAAAGCCGATGTAGCCCCAGAGGTGTTCATCCACAAAAACCGGCACCATGACAATGCTGAGAATGTGGTCGCGGGCTAGGAGTTCCTGCTCCTGGGGCGGAAACTCGGTTACTCGGCCCTGGATACACTTGCCCATACTAAAGTTCTGGTACCAGCGGGTGAGGCCATAGGCGCGGTAGGGCAGATTTTGCCAATAGGATTGGTGAATGCTAGGGGCAATGCTGGGGGCACACCACTCATAGCGCATGGACATCGCAATGGTGCCGCTGGGGTGGTGGGGATGATTTTGGTAGAGATAAACCCGATCGGCATCGGTTGCTTCCCCTAAAGTCTGCAAAACCAAGGGCATGGCCACCTTAATCTCTGGATTACTGAGCAAACAGTGGTTGGCTGTGGCTAGTCCCTGGAGCAGTCGATCGCGGTTGCAAAGATTGGCCTCCGCCTGCTTGCGATCGGTAATATCCTGGACCGTACCCTCATAACTGACAATTTCGCCATCTTCGCCGTAAATTGCCCGTGCATACTCTGCAATCCAAATAATTCGACCATCTTTGCGCTTTACCTGTGCTTCAAAGCCTCGAACGAGTCCATCCTGCTCCATGAGCTTGACAAACAGCGCCCGATCCTGGGGATTCACATACAACTGTTCCCCCACATTCTGGACCTCTCGAACCAGTTCTTCCGGTGACTCATAGCCATAAATGCGGGCTAACATGGGGTTAACGGTGCGATATTTACCCTCAGGGGTACTTTGAAAGATTCCTTCTACCGCATTCTCAAAAATACTGCGATATTTACTCTCTGTCTTAGCGAGATCACTGAGGGTGAGGTGATGCTCTTGCATCAGGGCAATGGAGAGGGTTGCCGACTGCAACATTTGTACCTCTACCTCAGACCAGGGGGTTGGGTTGTGGTAGCGCTCAAAGCCGAGAAAGCCAAAAAACTTATGCTGGGCAATCAGCGGCAGCATGAGGATTGCTTTGACACCCTGTTGCTGCAAAAAGCTCCGCCCCGGCCCCCGGAGGGTTGTGATAGAGCAGTTAACGACCTGTCCCTGGGCTAGACAGCAAATTTGGGGCTGAAGCAGCCGCCAGTCTGAGATCGCCTGCCGATCGAGGACGGGGGCAGCGGTTGTCCTTGGGGTGAGGTTGGGCTGGACCCACTGGGCTTGGAGGCGAGTTTGGAAGAGGGTGGGCACGGTGTGGCCGGAGCGCATCAGCCAGACTCCCCGGTTGGGTTCTCGGTTGCTGTCGGGGTCTAGGGTGGCCTCAACCCAATAGAGGCGATCGGCCTCGCTCACTTCCCCCAGTGCCTGAAGAATTGGCTCGTAGGCCACCTGGGGATGGCTGGGGTCGAGCAAGAGGGTCTGAATGGCCACGATCGCCGCCATATAGCGCTCGCGTTGGGCCAAGTCCATCTCGGACCGTCGCCGCTCCGTAATATCTTCGTAGGTGCCCAGAACCCCGACGAGTTGCTGGTTCGCATCGTGGATGGGCACCTTAGAGACATCTTTGTAGGTTAAGGTGCCATCTTCGGCCTGAAAGGCTCGGATTTGGTGCAGAGAGGGAGTCTCACTTTCAATGATGCGGCGATCGTAGGACTGATATTGCGTCGCCCGTTCCGGTGCTTGAAAATCAAAGTCTGTTTTACCGACCACACTCTCGACGTTGGGCAGTCCCAAATCCTGGAGCCAGCGCTGATTTCCGCCTAAATAGCGCAGATCTTTGTCTTTCCAGAACACCGCTTGGGGAATGGTATCCAAGACAAGCTGGAGGAGGGCCTGTTGGTTTTGGAACTTGCGCTCGGCCTGCTTGCGATCGGTCACATCGGTAATAAAGCCCTCTAGGCTCACCAGCTTCCCCTGGCGGCTATAGCGGCCACAGCCTTTCTCCCAGAGCCACCGTTCCTCGCCGCTCTGGGTCTGCACGCGATATTCCACCACATAGCAGGACTGTCCTGCCACAGCCTGCTGCATTTGGTCTTGGATGCGGGGCCAGTCCTCGGCCCTGATTAGGTCTTCGTAGCGGGGGCCTTCAGCCTCGCGGGTGAGGATTTCCGGGCCGTACCCCAAGATATCTTGGCAGCCAGCGCTGAGATACTGCATGGTCCAGGGGGTTTCGGGGAGCTTCCGGAAAACAAAACCGGGCAGGGACGTAAAAAGCGCCTGAAGGCGGGCTTCACTGGCCTGAATGGCCACCTCCATGCGTTTGCGCTGGACAACTCCGCCGATGTGGATGGCTAGGGTTGAAATTAAGTCCACCAACTCGTGATCTTCCTGGTGTTGGTCCAGGATGAAAAAGGCCAACACGGCTAAGACTTCGCCTTGGCCCAAAATTGGCACGCCTAAGCCCGCTTGAAGCCGCATCTGTCGTGCTAGATCGGCACGGCGAAAGACAGCGTTGGAATTCAAGTCCACATTGGGAATCCATTCCGGAGCTTGACTTTGCCAAACGCGACCGGGTAGCCCTTCTCCGGGGCTAAAGGTGGTTTTGAGGCTAGCCGATCGAAAGGATTGCCAGGTCTCTGGATCATGGCAGTACCAGAGGGGACTGCAAATTAACTGGGGGGTTTGCTGGGGCTGGAGGCGTGGGAGCCAAACTTCTCCGTAGTGCCATCCTGTAAATTGGCAAGTCTGCTGAAGAACGAGGGAGAGGGCTTCGTCGGGGGTGTTGGCCTCGGCGATCGCCAGGGCCATGTCTGCCACAAACTTGGAGCGCTGAAACTGGGGGATAGACTCGCTGCGATCGGATCTATCCCAGGCTGAGGGGGGAAGAAGCCCATCGGTGGGGGATATGTCCTCGGGTAGGGGCAGACCTGAGGGTCTCACGAGGGCAAGGTGAGGATGGGAGGAGGACTGGGAATGGAGCGTAGAAGACATGGCAACGAAGGTACTCCACTCTAGGTAACGACGCTGGGGGACAACTGGAGGACAACCGAGAATGAGATGAGGGACGGGTGAGGGCAGGGGCTGGGTGGATGGTTTCGCGACGGGGGCCAACGATCGCGATCGCGAATACCTACAAGGATAAAGCGCAAAGTGTGGTGTGTCTCATTGCGATGCCGTAAAAAGTGCTCTGTCTGCCCCTGGTGATACGTTTAATGCAAGTCATGCAAGGGTTGGGGGTGCCATTCCCTTAGATTTAAATTTTTTGATGATGCGGCGATGGGGGTACGGCGATGGGGTAACTCCGAGGCCCGTAACGTCAGATGCACAGAAACGTCAGATGCACAGGCTTTGTAGATGCCTATCTGTATGCCTAAGTAGGTCACGGTCAGTTGCCGTAGGATGCGTATAGCCTAACGGCA
This sequence comes from Prochlorothrix sp., assembly GCA_049452395.1. GTDB lineage: Bacteria > Cyanobacteriota > Cyanobacteriia > Prochlorotrichales > Prochlorotrichaceae > Prochlorothrix. The sequence continues at coordinate 4,993 of JBMTWK010000272.1, forward strand.
TTCAGGAAAAGCGACAGCGTAACGCATCAAAGCCTGACTTTGCGGTGTGTTACGGCTTTGCCTAGCGCACCCTACACGTTACGTTTACTTTTGCTGACCTACTGATCTATTGCCTATCTATTAAGA
>JBMTWK010000273.1:0-5117 GCA_049452395.1 Prochlorothrix sp.
GGGGCATTTCTGGTTTAACAGCATCAAAAAACCGGGGTTCTCGCATTGGTCTGAAGAATTCCCGGTTTTTGAGTTTATGGAGAGGATTAGACTGAAACCTTACGCATCCGTAGCGGGGCTATTGGTGCGGTTAGAAATGGCAAGGAGAAAGCCGATTCCGGCAATTTTCAACACTTCCAACATCCAGTAAGAAGCGTGCATCAGGTTCATCGCCGGGGGAATTTCAGCCGCAGCGAACTGATCCAAGGGCATTTCCAAAGCCATCATGGTAGGGCTGAGGAGATAGAGATAGGCCAGGGGAATGGCAACTAACAGAAGGGCCACCAGCATCGCCAAGCGAGGGTACATAATCGGGCGGTGGCTCACGCCTTCTACCCCCAGAAAGCCACTGAGGACCACTGCGCCGCACAGCACTTCCATCCGGTTAAAAATGCCAAAAATATTCTGCCCCGCACTGGCAAAACCAGGGTCGCTGAGCATTCCGGCGCTGTAGAGGCAGGGCATGACGACGAGATCGAGGAGGAGGGTTGCGCCCAGCCAGAGCGCTAGCGTGAGGGAGATGGCTTGGAGCCAGTCGATCGCCTTGGGGTAAAACCGAGTTGTGGTGGTGTTCATGGTGAAATCCTGTTGCTGAAGGGTCGCTGGATTGACAGCCCGGTGACTCCGATGGGTTGGAGGGCTGGGGTTTCGCGGACCGATCGCCCAAATATAAAAATGATGGCGGGGTGGAGATCAGACCGAGAAAACCGTAAAACGTAATACAGTTATGAGTGCGTACTTCCAGAGTATCGGGAAGCCCTGGGCCAGCAAAGGGTTGGAGATATAACGCAACAATCTCTCAAAGCTTCTTCATAGTTGGGGAAATTCAAGAAGCATCGTTGGGGAAGTTCAAGAAGCCGATCGCAAATCGGCGATCCTAGGGGGATGTTTTAGAGGTTTCCGAGTGGGGGGGAAGTTTTAAGAGGCCGATTGCAAATCGGCGATCCCAGGGGTAAGAGGCCGATCGCAAATCGGCGATCCCAGGGGATGCTTCAGGGATCTCCAAGTTGGGTTGTCCCTCAATTACGCTAAATTATTTATGCTTATCAATAAAATCAACAATTTAAATAAAATAAAAGCAACTCAGTCTCGCTGGAGTAGCCCTCTCCCCTAAGCAGCAATGCTGTACTGCACCTGAGCCGCGCTGGGACTTCCCACCGGTACACCAACCGGAAACAGTCGGGGCGTTGTCTCGTGGTCAAAGTAAGCCACTGCATACCGAAACTCTCCAATCATCGCCAGGGTGAAAAAACTCGCTTGGGCCAGTTGGGGAACCAGTTCAAGCACGGAGGACTGGGACAGGGCGACGGTGGAGGAGTTTTGCATGGCTCTACGGTTGTGGGGGGGAATGAAGGGAGTGCAGTTCACGAGTTTAAGTATCGTGGTTTTCCCTTATGTTTGCCGTGATTCCCGCTCAAGCTAGTCGTGATAGTTGGACGACACCTGCGTGATACCACCCAAGGCCCAATGTGATCAATCGCACACCTGTCAGAGTCACCGGATTTCTACGGAGCCGCCCCCAAACCCAGGGAGTCGGTCCGCCTAGGAGGCTTCTGAACTGAGCGCTTCAGACAGATAGGAGGCCGTGGCTTTAACCGCTGCGATCGTCTGCTCATAGGCCATGCGGGTTGGCCCCAAAACCCCCACACTGCCCGCAACCTGGTTATCCCGGTAATACAGCGCCGAAACCAAACTACAAACCCGCATCGGCTCCAAGGGGTTCTCCGCCCCAATATAAACCCGCAAACTGGGGGCCACAGCAACCCGATCGGGCTGGGCTTCCCCATTGGCCACCGCCGCCGGAAACGCTCCCGACGGCCCCTCTTCCACCAGCAGCAACTCCGAGGGGATCCCCTCCCCCATCACCGGCTCCACTAAGATCGGCCAAAGCTGCTCCTGCCCTTCCTCCAAAAGCTGAAACAAGGCTTGGACCTGCTGTAGCTCCGTGAATTCGGGTTGGTGCAAAAGTTCTGCAATGCCGCTAACCACCATTTGGGTTGTGCCTGCCCCACGCAGTAACTGTTGGGTCACACTGCTCAGCCGCTGCTGCACCACATCGGCATAGCCCTTCAGCTCCTGCTCCAAATCCTGCCAATCCAGATGGGTAATATCTTGGAGCAGTTGCCCCCGCAGACGGCTATTGAGAAAGTTGCTGAGGATTTGCAGATCCCGATCGCGCTCTTCCCAGGCTTCCGCCATGGATTGCCCCTCTGGGGGCTGGGGCAGCACAAAACAGGTCGATCGCGTCTCGTAACCCGTCGTCACCACGATTAACATCACCTGATCCCCCTCCACCGGAACCAACTGAAGATGGCGCAGGCGAGCCGTTGCCGTATGGGGCAAGGTAATGAGGGTAATGTAGCCGCTGAGGTTAGACAGAATTTGGGCCGCCCGCCGCAGCACTGCCTCCAAGCTCCAACTGTCCCAGTCCAACTGACCGCTCAACTGCTGGACCAACTGGGGCGATCGCACCAAGGTCGGAGCCAAGGAAGGTACCAACAGTTGATCCACATAAATCCGATAGCCCGAATCCGAGGGAATCCGTCCGGCGGAGGTGTGGGGCTGGTAGAGAAAGCCCGCTTTTTCCAGGGATCCCATCGTATTGCGGATCGTGGCTGAGCTAACGCTGAAGTCATATTCCTTAGCCAGCGCCTTCGAGCCAACAGGTTCAGCCGTTGTAATATAGTGGCGCACCGTGGCTTTCAACACTTGCGCCTGTCGCTGGGTCAGCAACACAGAACGGGTAACAGAGCTAGTATCCGGCATAGAAATAGAAAAGGGATTTATGCGGTTTTGTTATAAAGCAAAGAAAAAAGCACGGGTCCACAAGACTGGCCCTATTCTTCCCCTAGGACCAGGAAACCAGCAAGCGACATTGATGGGATTTCATTAAAGGTGATTCAAAAAAGGGAGCCTTGACCCCTAATCTTGACCCCTAATATAGGGTCCATCGCACAGGGACGGGGAGGGGCGGGCCACAGGCTTATCCCAGAGGAGGAGCAGAAAAAGGCTAGGTTGGGTTGCCCCAGGGCGAGAAACAACCCGTGGGACTGGAACAGTTGCGGTATTGCCAACATTCTAGGGCCGATCTAGGGCCGATTAGCCTACTAGGACCGATCAGCCTCCCCCGTTGGCCCCTATTTTACCGCTCTGGTTGTCGTGCTGGGCTGAAGGAGCAAGAACGGCGTTGGGTTTGGGCCTCAAGCCTACAAAAATGTCAGAATATTTCCGACTTTTTAATGATTCCAACACCTAGACTCCGCTAGATAACCGTAGCCAGTGGGGGGCAGATCTTCGACAATACTTCATAGGGTAGGGGAGCAAGCGCTCATTCCCTAGCCCCTTCCTCAATCAGATCATTGAGAGAGTATCAAGAAAATTGTCGAAGAACACCCCAAAATTGTGAGAAAGCTCACACTTGTCGTCGCTCAGTTTCATAAAATAAATCCTAAGAGAATACGGGCAACCTATCAGACCACTCCAAGCAGTCCGCCTCAGTTTTTGACTGAATACCCTGAGTTCTGACCTCTCCTTCGCCTCATCACCTCACTCTTTCTGTTGCGTGTTGCTTATGATTGCTCATCCTGCCTCCCTTCCCCAGATTTTTAAAAACCTGTCCGCTGAAGATTTACTTCGCCTCAAGCCCCAGGAGCGACAGAACCTAGCCCTCTGGCTCAAGGCCAAGGACTGGGAGAAGCTGTGGCAGTTGGCAGAGACCTTAACCCAGAGCTACTAACTGGCCCGTCGCTGGAGGCCGGGGGGAGGTGTGTCCTGCTGGCGCTGAAAGGCTTGGAGCACGATCGCCGCAAACGCCTGATCCCCCAAGCGATCGAGGGCATCTTCCAGGACAGCTTGCAGAATAATTTCATTGTCGGCGGTGCTTTCAGCACTGGGCACAAGCAAGGTAAGATGTTGCAGAAATTGATCGAGATCGTCTTGAATCCGCCGTTGTTTAATGGCTAGGAGGTGTTGGGCACGCCGAACCGATCGCTCATGGCGAAAGGCTGTGGCTACACATTGTTCGGGTTCCGCCATTCTGGGTTCCTCACTACCTGAACACTCCTATAGGTTCTGCCCGATATACAGGTAAATTTCGGTAATACTGGCTACGAAGCCTAGGGTATCGGTCTTAAAACCGTCTTAAGATTAGGGGAAGCTCTGGGCAAGTCCTGGGATAATGCGCAGCTTCCTGACACCTTTGTAATGCATGAATCTGGAAGCATGATCCACTACGGTCTCCTGGGTACAGGCTTGATGGGCGCTCCCCTGGGCGATCGCCTGCTGGGGTCGGGTAGCCCCCTCACCGTCTATAACCGCACCCCTGACAAAACCGATGCCCTCGCCGTCCAAGGGGCAACGGTAGCCCCCACGCCGGAGGATGTGCTGGAGATAGCCGATGTGATTGTGATGATGGTGACGGATGCGGCGGCGGTGGCGGAGTTGGTGCTGTCGGAAGGGAGCCGATCGCGGCTGCAAGGCAAGACCTTGGTGCAAATGGGGACGATCGCCCCTGGGGAGAGCCGCAACTTGATGGCCCAGGTGGAAGAAGCGGGGGGGAGTTATTGGGAAGCGCCGGTGCTGGGCAGTATCCCCGAAGCCCGCGAGGGCAACTTAATTGTGATGGTGGGGTCAATGCCCGCCCAGTTTGAAGCCGGTGCGCCGCTGCTCCAGTGCTTTAGTCCCCAGCCCCACTACATTGGCACGGTGGGCCAAGCCATGGCCTTGAAGTTGGCCTTGAATCAGTTAATTGCGGGCTTAACCAGTACCTTTGCCTTGAGTTTGGCCTTTATTCAGGGGCAAGGGGTGGATGTGGAGCAGTTTATGGCGATCGTCCGCGATAGCGCCGTCTATGCGCCGACCTTTGACAAAAAGCTCAAGCGGATGGTCGAGCAGGATTTTAGTAACCCCAACTTCCCCACCCAGCATTTGCTCAAGGATACGCGCCTATTTTTGGCAGCAGCCCAAGGGTTGGGGCTGGATACCACGGGGCTGGCTGGGGTGGAGCCAATCTTAGAAAAGGCGATCGCCCTCGGTTTGGGCCAAAGCGATTATTCGGCGCTCTTTGCGGCCTTAAAACC
>JBMTWK010000274.1:0-5111 GCA_049452395.1 Prochlorothrix sp.
CCCGATGGACCCCCCTCTAACCCTCTTTCTTCCGTTAACCCCTGAATAGTTACGCATCAGGTCTTCAGTCCGCAATCCGTATTGGTACGGAAACTTAGGGGCACCTCGAAAAATTTAGATTTTGACCACAATCATTACGGTACAATCAGGCTTGGGACAGGCGGCGAAGCCGCCGATCATAATTAATCGAGGTGTCTCTAGGAAATACCTGATGGTCTGAGATGTCCGTACTAGTACAGAAGCCCAGGGAATGCTTGATAATCTGGGATGGAAAAATGGGAGTGCAAAGATTTTTAAGGATTGGAGCCAGGAAGCACAAACTGATCCAGCCTTCTCAAAAGCTACAATTTCAGATCCCTTTGGTCATCTCCAGCAATCATTTAGAGGGCATCTCTCACTCTCGAAGATATGTCCTTCATTCCCCAACCCTTTTTCCCAGGGCGGGAGAATTGGTTTTGGGTCAGTGACTGCTTGAGGGTCAGACCTTAACTAGAGAGGATCGTCTCACTCTGGTGGGTTAACTGCTTCCTGGTTTGGGAAGGAGGGGAAACAGTTGTTGGAGAGGACAGATCCTCAGCCGATAAAGCTTTTTCTGCGGGAGATCTTAGGATTTGGTGAGGGGCCAGAGGGCGATTTGTTGGGTGGGTTCGAGGTTGAGGTTTTGGATGTTGGGTTGGCCGAAGAGGAATTCTCGGTTGGCCCAGAGGGGGATAAAGGGAACCTCTTCCGCCACGATCGTCTGAAGTTCGCCCAGGAGGGTTTTGCGGGTGGCGGGATCGAGTTCTTGGCGCTGTTGGGTGATGAGGGTGTTGACGCGATCGCTGTAGTAAAAGGAGCCTTGGTACTGGCTTGCGCCGATCGTGCAGCCTTCTGTTGCCGATCCTTCTGTGCAGCTTAGGAACGGCTCCAAGTAATTATCCGCCTCTAGGAAATCCGGTGCCCAGTCCAGCAAAAAGAGGGGATAGGCTCCTTTATCCAGGTTTTCGTAGGCAGTGGCCGATTCTACACCCTGGAGGTTCAGAATTAAGGCTCCATTGGTGCGGTCCTCGACGATCGCCTTCAAGGTTGTGGCGGCTAGGGCATTACTGTTGATGTTGGAGCGATACCAAAAGTCGATCGTGGCAGGATTTTCAGCAGAAAACCCAGCGGAGGCCAGTAATTTGAGAGCTTGTTCTGGATTTCCGGTACCATAGCGCTCCTCAAAGCTGGGGACTGCGGTATCCAGGCTAGGGGGTACGAGGCTGTAGAGGGGTTCGACTTGGCCTTGGAACACGCGATCTCTGAGCAACTGGCGATCGATCGCCGCCGCCAAAGCTTGCCGGACCGGGAGTTGGTTGAGGGGCGCACTGAGAACATTCACGCTAAGGTAGTGAATTCCGTTACCTTGGCCGGAAATTGCCTGAATCTTACCGGCTTCAGCGTCCGCTTGCAGGCTTTTCACCTGTTCCGGGTCTAGGCTTTGGTAACCGAGATCCACTGCCCCAGTTTGCAGCGCACTAAAGAGATTGGCAGAACTGGAGAGAACTTGGAGGTTTACGCCGGGATTTTGGGCCGGTTCGCCCCAGTAGTCTTCAAAGCGATCGAGCTTGACCCCATCCGTGGTCACTTCAGCCAAGCGGTAGGGACCGGTGCCGACAAAGGTATCCGGTAAAAAGTCAGGGGCTTCGCCGTAGGCCGTGGGCGACACCGCACAGAGTCCCGAAAAAGACAGCAGCGACGGAAAAGCCGCAAAGGGAGATTGCAAACGAAGGGTTAGCTCATACTCTCCGCTGGCTTCGACGGATTCCACCACATTGGTGAGCAAAAAGGACGGCTGTCCCCCCTTATCCATGAACCGTTGCAGGGAAAAGGCCATGGCTTCGGCATTAAAGTCAGTCCCATCGTGGAATTTGACCCCTTCCCGCAGCGGAATCGTATAGGTGAGGCCATCGTCGCTGACCGTCGGCAGGGCAGTAGCCAATTGGGGTTCTAGCTCTGCGGTGCCCAGCTTGTTGCTATACAGGCGATCACCCAGGTTATAGAGCAAATTGCCGGAGATAATTTCGTAGGAGTCGGCAGGATCCAAGGTCCGAATTGCGCCGGTTGTTCCCAGGGTAATCCGGGCTAGATCGATGCTGCCACTGGTTCCGTTAGGGGGTGCAGAGGGGTTAGAGCCTTGGCAGGCAACGGTTAACCAAAGGCAACTGACAAAGACTAGCCAAAACCGTTGCCAGCGGCGCAAAAGGGGCCAAAATCGTGGTTGCATAGGGGTGGGGGAGGGATCAAACCGAGTCATACCAGCTAAAGTCCTGGGGTAATTGCTGTTGGAGTTTGCACAACACACCGAGGGGGGCGTGAATGCCCAAAGATTCTAACAAGGCGATCGCCCCCTGGGAACTTTCAGCAGCGACTTCTGGGGTCTAGTCACTCCCAATGGCTAATCCGGTACCATCGACTTGGGCTTGGCGGAGATCGAGGTTCTGAAGGGATGCGCCCGTGATGTCGGCGTGGTAGAGGCGGGCCTCGACTAAGCTGGCATTGTCCAGGGTTGCCTCGTGGAAAACGGCATTGGACAGCAAAGCCCGATCGAGCATGGCTCCGGTGAGATTGGCTCCACTAAGGTCGGCCCCTTCCAGGTTGGCATCGGCTAGGTTAGCCCCGCGTAGATCGGCAAACCGGAGATCGGCCCCAATCAGGTGGGCACCCCGCAGGTCCGCCCCCGCCAGATCACAGGCGGCACAGGCTTGGGTTGCCTGAAGTTGTTGGAGGTGGATTGGGTTAGCGCTCAGGCCGGGGGACTCCGGTGGGGCGATGTCCTGGGTTGTGCTAGGGGTTTCGCCATGGGTTGGCATGGCCCACAGGAGGGACAATAGTGTTAAAGCAATGGACAGAGAGAGTTTCATCAATCTTGTCCTCCAAAGTGCTACAGGAGGTTAAACAGCCACGGCAGGGTCAAGGGGCCATGGCGGGTTAAAAGTGTTGCGACAAGTTCAGGTGTCTAAAACCAGTGAAAAATTTGGCAACCCGCCAAAATTGTGACAATGGGTTAAAAGCAAGCGTTATTTGTCACAAAACTTTCTTTCGTTATTACGATTATAGATCTTGACAGGGAAGACTGTCGGACTACGCCTCCTCCCTCGCTCTCTTTTCCGGTACGCTGTGGGCTAGAATTCCCTACGTCCGGAAATTTTGATAGGGGCTAGCTCCGTTGCCCCCTCAGGGTTAACAATGGAGTTTGTAGCCTTTTACTCAGATTTAAATAGACACCCATGACTTTCACTGCCCCCGCAGCTCCGCAAACCCTTGATGAGACCTATCGCCTTCAGTTAAAGCCTCTGGATATGCCGGAGCGGCTGCTGCTGGGGCCAGGGCCGTCGAATGCTGATCCTGCCGTGGTTGAGGCGATGAACCGCCAGCCGATCGGCCACTTGGATCCTGCCTACCTCAAATTAATGGACGAGGTGCAAACCCTACTCCGCTATGCGTGGCAAACGAAAAACTCCCTCACCTACCCTGTACCGGGCACGGGTTCCGCTGCCATGGAGGCCACCTTTGCCAATGTGGTCGAACCGGGCGATGTGGTTTTGGTGGGGGTGAAGGGTTATTTTGGCAAGCGCATGGTGGACATGGCCGGACGCTATGGCGGTGATGTCCGGATCATTACCAAGCCCTGGGGCCAAGCCTTTGACCTGGGCGAATTGCGCACGGCCCTGGAAACCCATCGTCCCAAGGTACTGGCTTTGGTCCATGCGGAGACTTCGACCGGGGTGCGTCAGCCCTTGGAGGGGGTTGGGGATTTGTGCCATGAGTTTGACTGCTTGCTGCTGATCGATACGGTGACGAGCCTAGGGGGTCTGCCGGTGCTGCTGGATGAGTGGAAGGTGGACCTGGCCTACAGTTGCAGCCAAAAGGGGCTGAGCTGCCCACCGGGAATTTCCCCCTTTACCATTAGCCCCCGTGGTGTGGCCAAGCTGGATGAGCGCACGACTCAGGTGGCGAACTGGTATTTGGATACAACGATGCTGCGCCAGTACTGGGGCACCGATCGCACCTATCACCACACTGCGCCGGTCAATATGACCTATGCCCTGCGGGAAGCGCTGCGGTTGCTGGCTGAGGAGGGCTTGGAAGCTCGGTGGAAGCGGCACCGGACCAACGCCGAGAAGCTGTGGGCGGGTCTAGAGGATCTGGGCCTTCAGTGCCATGTGGAGCGCGAGTTCCGTCTGCCGACCCTGACGACGGTGCGGGTGCCTGAGGGCATGGATGCTAAGGCGTTGAGCCGCCATCTGTTGGAGAACTACAACATTGAAGTGGGCGGTGGGTTAGGAGACCTGGCGGGTCAGGTCTGGCGGATTGGGCTGATGGGGGCCAATAGCTACGATCACAATGTCGATCGGCTGCTGGAAGCCCTGCAACGATCGCTGTCGGCTCTGCGCTAGGTCCACGGGGGTCTAGGCTTGATGCTTAGCCCCATTCTTGAGTTCTATACAATCTTGTGGGGGCGGGTTGTGGGCTGAAATGTCTGCTGAGGTAGATGATTTCGCCAAACCTGCCCCTTTTGTTGGTGCCTGCGTCAGATGATTTCGCCAAGCCTGTTCTCTTATTGCGGTAGGGGCAAACCCCCCGTGGTTGCCCTGGTTTTGCGCAAAGAGGGTTGGCACGGGGGCACGACCCCTACCGAGATTTTTCTAAAGTGGGATGCTCCCCAGTCCCTCGCCCGCGCTGGGAGAGGGATTTAGGGTGAGGAGCTTGGAATCGTGACCAATCGCATGGTGCAGGCTGTCAGACTGTGAGGGGTTTGGCTAGGGGTTCGGGGAGAGATTCCGGTAAAGGTTCTGGAGGAGCGATCGCCGCTGGGGACTGGGCGAGGGCGATCGTCATCTCGACGTTGCTAGTGATGCTCTGGCAAATCTCATCCAAGGCCAAATCATTGACATCATAGCCAAAGGGGTTCTCTAACTCCTGGCCCAGTTCTTCAATGCCCATCAGCAAGAAACTGACAAAGGCCATAATGGGAATTGCCCACCAGCCAGACTCCGGTACAATGCGGAAGGGTAACGTCAGGCAGTAAATCAGAATTAGAGCTGATTTATAAAGCAGACCTTAAGCTACTAGCCGTTTGACCAGCAACC
>JBMTWK010000275.1:0-5091 GCA_049452395.1 Prochlorothrix sp.
TAAAATACGCGGTAGCCTGAGAACGCTTACCCCCCCTAAGACAGCCCTGACTATGACTGCTGCGCCTCGCTTAAGCCTTTGCATGATTGTCAAAGACGAAGAAGCCCATCTGGAAGCCTGCTTGCAGAGTGTGATGGGCTGGGTGGATGAGGCGATCGTCGTCGATACCGGCTCCCAAGACGGGACCGTTGCCCTGGCCCAAGCCCAGGGTGCCCAGGTTTACCACTACCCCTGGCCGGGGGACTTTGCGACGGCCCGTAACTGGGCACTGGAGCGGGTGACGGGGGACTGGGTTTTGGTACTGGATGCCGATGAAACCTTTGTGCCGGAGCAGGTCCAACCCCTGCGGCAGTTGCTCACCCAGGAAACCGCCCTCGTCATTACGGTGCTGCGCCAGGAAGTGGGGGCCGCACAGTCCCCCTACTCCCGCCTCTCCCGTATCTTTCGCCGCCATCCCCAGGTGCGTTTTGCGCGGCCCTACCATGCCTTGATTGATGACAGTGTGCTAGCCCTGCGGGCGCGGGAACCCCAGTGGCAGGTCTTGGCGTTGCCGGAGGTGGCCCTGATGCACTGGGGCTATGGGCCGGAGACGATCGCCGCCCGCCACAAGGCCGATCGTGCCCGCGCCGCCATGGAAACCTACCTCGCAACCCACCCCAACGACCCCTACACCTGCGCAAAATTGGGCGCTCTCTACGGCAGCCTAGGGGATTGGCCACGGGGTCAGGCTCTGCTACACCAAGGCTTACAGCACCTGCAAGCCTCACAGCAACCTCAAGCACCGCAGCAACCTCAAGCACCGCAGCAACCTCAAGCACCGCAGCAACCTGAAAAACCCCCCAGCCCTAGCAGTCAGCAACATAGAGCCGCTGACCCGGACAGCCCCGCAATTTCCCCCGAAATCGCCCTCGAAATTGCCCCCGTCTCCCCCGAAATCGCCTATGAACTGCACTATCACCTGGGCATTGCGGCCAGCCACTTGGGCGATGCGGAAGCCGCCACGGCACACTACGAGGCCGCGCTCAATCAGGCGGTGGACGATCGGCTTAAACTGGGGGCTTGCAATAACCTGGGCAGCCTGTTGCTCAATCAAGGGCAGGCAGAACTGGCCCAACTAGTCTTTGAACAGTCCCTAGACTGGGATCCCCAGTTTGCCCTGGGGTACTACAACTTGGGCTTGGCCAAAAAGGCCCAAGGGGATCTAACGGGGGCGATCGTCGCCTATCAAACGGCCCTGCGATACAACCCCGACCATGCCGCCAGCTATCAAAATTTGGGGGTGTTGTTCCTCAAGCGGGGACAGGTGCGGGAGAGTGTAGCGATGTTTCAGCGGGCGATCGGGCTACATCACCATCAGGGCAACCCGATCGAAGCCCAACGCCTCCAACAGACCCTGCAAGATTTGGGGTTAAAGGTTTAGCCCTATCCCCTAAGCATCGCCTGCTTTTTGGGGATCCGTGCCGTTTTCGGGATCGGTCTCCACGGTGCTGTCCAAGTCAGCCGGAGAAGCTTCCGCCAACGGTTCAGCCGGAGACCCAGACGGGAACTCCGTAGACACCATCCCTGGGGCAACGGGACTCGCCACAACGGTGTAGGAGGTGTCCGAAGCTAGCCCAGACTGCCCAGACGGTCCAGACGGACTAGGGGTTACAGGGGCGATGGGTCTGGGATCGGTCCAGTCCTCTGGGGCAGGGGGCTGGAGATCGGTCTGCTGGTGCTTAAGCCGAGATTTGCGGGTCTCCAGCAGGGAGGACTCCATGGAGCCATCCAAGGCTCCGGCGATCGCCTGGGCATTTTTAAAGCGGGCCGAAACCCCCGGCTCCAGAGTATTCGTATTGATCCCCGCACGGCGATCGCTGCCGTCTTGGTCGCCATAAACCTCCGTCAGGGCATCCCGCATTTCCTGCACCCAGCCCGCATTTTCCGCCTGAATCACATTCTCAACATTCTCAACCAATAGCTCGATCGTCTTGACCTCCGCCTTCGCCTCCGGAGGCAGCGCCCGCCACCAAGTACGAATATTGTAGAGATCAGACGCAGCTTGGTTACAGGAAATCAGCGTCGATTCAACCCGGTTAAACTCCAAAAAACTCGTAAACGCTGCGGCCATAGAACTCGTCACCGCAACCCAAATTTCCTGCTGAATCGAGGCCATAAAAATCCCCACACCCCCCATGGCATACACCGACCATTGAAAGGTGCTCAGTTGGCGACTCAACTTAAAGGCTTTTTTGCGATAGTAGTTAAATTGATCCTCCAGTCTCCAGGCTAGATAGTCCTCAGGCCCCATATCACTAAAGCCATCATCACCCTCAGGCGAGTACGGCGGCAGCGATCCCTGGTACGGCTCAATTCCCGTCTGGTTCACCTGGGTTTCCATCACCCGCTGACCTAACACCTTAATGCGCTTGGCAAGCTGCATATCGCGGGAGTCTTCCGTGGAAAACTGCGTCGGTGCATATTCCCGCACCTGCATCCGGTACAGGTAAATCTCCTTTTTCAGGGTTTCAGCCGTACTCCGAAAAATAATCCACGCCAGCCCCATATTGGACTTGACATCCCCGGCATACAGCACCGTTGTCACAATGGGGATTAAAATAATCCCCACCTCAAACATATCAATAATGCGCCAGGTTTCCAGTTGGCTGAAATCCCATGAAATACCGGGGAAGGGATTGCACTTCACCTGGCGAACAATGGCCATCAGGGTAGAGTGCAGCACTGCCATCGTTGTGACCGCAACCCCCATCACCGTGAGCCATCGCCGCCGACTCGTAAAGCGTTTTTGGGCAAGACTTGCGTTTTTGTCATATTCCCCAAACCGCTTCCAGGCATCTTCCAGGGTTGGGCTAAAGGGAGTCTCAGAATGAACTGGCACAGGCTGGCTCATAGGTTCCGGTCCAGGGAGAGAGATAGACGATTGGGTATGAAAACAGGTGATTTGTAGAGCGGGACAGGCGTAGTCTACATGGCTAAGGATAGTAGCGACCTGTGGTCAGCAGCCTATCATGAACCCTAGGGGCGTGGACAGAGGCCGCCAAGCACAACAGGCCACGTCTTTCCCGACAGTCTTTCCCAACAGAGAAGACCCGGTATCATACCAAATCCAAGGTACTGGAGACGGGTCTACTCTGCCATGTCCTCCCCGTCCTCCAGTTCCTCTTCTTCCAGATCATCCGCTGTAGCATGGACAACGGAGTTCGCCGAAACCACGGCCCCCATTTCTAGCTTCTGGCGCACAAGCTGTTCAACCTGAGCCGCAAATTCAGGATGATCCTGCATGTACTTGATGGTGTTGTCCCGCCCTTGGCCGACATTTTCGCCATCGTAGCTGTACCACGCTCCTTTCCGGAGAACTACGCCTGTTTCTTCGGCTAGATCCAGTGTACAGCCTAGGGTTGAGATACCGTGGCCAAAAATAATATCAAACTCGGCAATGCGGAAGGGGGGAGCCACTTTGTTTTTGGCGACTTTAACCTTGGCGCGAATGCCGTACTCTTGGGTGCCTTTTTTCAGGGTCTGGATGCGGCGAATATCCAGGCGGACTGAAGCGTAGAATTTGAGGGCGTTCCCACCGGAGGTAACTTCAGGGCTGCCGTAGGTAACCCCAATTTTTTGGCGCAACTGGTTGAGGAAAATCACAGTACAGCCCGACTTGCCGATGTTGCCCGTAATCTTCCGCATGGCTTGGCTCATCAGGCGGGCCTGTCCCCCCACTTGCACATCGCCCATTTCCCCTTCAATTTCAGCACGGGGCACCAAAGCCGCCACGGAGTCCACCACTACGATATCCACCGCCGCCGATCGCACCAGTTGGTCCACCACTTCTAGGGCCATTTCCCCCGTATCGGGCTGGGCGACGAGCAGGTTTTCAATATCCACCCCCAAGGCAGCGGAATAGGTCGGATCGAGGGCGTGCTCTGCATCAACAAAGGCGGCGATACCCCCCCGGCGCTGGGTCTCGGCGATCGCATGGAGCGCGAGGGTTGTTTTCCCGGAGCTTTCTGGCCCGTAGATTTCAATCACCCGCCCTTGGGGCAAACCTCCACCCAAGGCAAGGTCAAGGGTTAAGGCTCCGGTGGGAATGGTCTCCACCCGCATTCGGGTTGCATCCCCCAGGCGCATAATGGAGCCTTTGCCAAAGTTTTTCTCGATATTGGCTAGAACGGCTTTGAGGGCTTTTTCGCGTCCGTCGGTTGCTGCTGCCATGGGTGTTCAAACTCTCTAGTAATAGGGCGGAAGTGATAGGGCGGATCGATCGCGGGCTTGGCGCAAGGGAAGCACGGGAGTGAATCCGGACTCAGGATAACCTAAGCTGAACGCGATCGGGGGGAGAGGAACTAGGGCTGAGAAGTTCCGCCATAGGTCAATACAAATATACTAAAGAAGCCTCAGCAGGTCACCGGGGAAAAGTCGGGTTTTGCTGGGTTTTGACGACAAACTATAAAAACCCAGGGGGCGCTGGAGCGCCAGTCCGGGATTCCCACGCGATCGCGTGGGAACCAGAGGAGCGAGCAATTTTAAGATTACTGGACCGTGACGGTGATCGGCTCCGAGATCAGGGCTTCATCGTAGGGGATATGCAGATAGTTGCCGAAAACCAACTGGAGTTGGTGCTTGCCAGGGCTGAGGGTCAGGGTGGTTTCGGTTTGGCCACCGCCGAAGTGGAGAATCCGATCGGTGCTGGGCAGGGGGTCGCTCAGGCTGGGCAGCTCAAAGGTATCCACCAACAAATGATGGTGCCCGGTATTATCCACATCAACCCCCGCCGGAGCAACGCCAAGGCCGGTCAGGCCAAACTTGACGGAGAAGGTTGCCGGGACCGTCTCGCCATCACTGGGGGTGATGAGGTAAACCTGGGCATGGTCAGGACTATGGGAGGCGAAGGCGGGGCTGGGGCTGGCTACGAGTCCCCACAGGCCCAGTAACAGGGTACAAAGGGTAAAAAAGCGTTTCATAGGGGTCAAAACTGCGTCTTGGTCTAACTGCAAGGGGGGATATTGGAAAGCCGACTGCAAGTCGGCGATCCCAGGGGGATATTGGAAGGCCGACTGCAAGTCAGCGATCCCAGGGGGATATTAGAAGGCCGAC
>JBMTWK010000276.1:0-5086 GCA_049452395.1 Prochlorothrix sp.
GGATGGCTGAGTTTGGATGGCTGCATTGGGATTGCTGAGTTTGGATTGCTGCATTCCAATTGCTGCATTGGGATTGTTGCATTGGGATTGCTGAACCATGGCTCCCGCCGATCGGCCTGGGGGCGGGCCTTGGGTCCAGGGGAGCCAATCCAGGGCATACAGCGGCCAGTCTCTCGGCCCCTTAACCCGCACTGCTGCATCGCACTGCATCACCGACGCACTGCATCACCGACTCATCCGCCCCTCCAACGCCAGACCAGCCTCCCCCCTAACAGACCCCCACAGGGCACCCCTAGCCAACTTTGTTTCCTGTGCTACAAAAAAAACCGGGCATCCCTAGCCTCGATTGCGCCTTAATTCAGCCTTCCTGACCCTCCTTAGCTCCCTGTGGCATCGGCTGCACCAGTCGCATCCTACAACCGATTTTGCTGTACTGTTCGTACTTTTTGTCCACCGTTACCATTCGCTGTCACCTGCGTTTAACCGCTTCTCCTCTCATCGGGTCCGAGTCCATTCCTTGTCCCGAGTATTCCAAGGGGTCTTTACATGATCGGGATGGTTCCGCTTAAAACTGCTTAGCATTACTGAAACTATGGCCAATTCTGGAAATCGACGGGTTGTTGTTACGGGTATGGGTGCCATCACCCCCATCGGCAATACCTTAAATGCATACTGGGACGGTTTGATGGCGGGAAAAAACGGCATCGGCCCCATTACCCTCTTTGATACAACAGGCCATAAGTGCCATATAGCAGGAGAGGTAAAGGACTTTGTCCCCCAGAACTACATGGATGCCAAGGAAGCCCAACGGATGGATCGCTTTTGCCAGTTGGCGATCGCGGCAACCGACGAAGCCCTCAAGGATGGCCAGTTTGAGATTACAGATCTCAATGCTGATGAGATTGGGATCATTATTGGGACAGGTGTCGGTGGGCTGCGCGTCATGGAGCAGCAGCATGAGGTTTTGATCAAAAAAAACCCCACGCGGGTTAGCCCCTTTACCGTCCCCATGATGATTGCCAATATGGCGGCGGGTTTGGTGGCCATCCATACGGGGGCGCGGGGGCCAAACTCTGCTCCTGTAACGGCCTGTGCTTCGGGCAGTAATGCGGTGGGAGATGCCTTTCGGTTAATTCAGCACGGCTATGCCAAAGCCATGATTTGCGGCGGTACGGAGTCTGCCATTACTCCCCTGGGTTTTGCGGGCTTTGCCTCGGCCCGTGCCCTGTCCTTCCGCAACGATAGCCCCGAAACCGCCAGTCGCCCCTTTGACCTAGAGCGGGACGGCTTTGTGATGGGTGAAGGAGCCGGGATTTTGCTGCTGGAGGATCTAGACTATGCTTTGGCGCGGGGGGCGCGCATTTATGGGGAAATGGCCGGGTATGGGATGACCTGCGATGCCTACCACATTACTTCGCCGGTTCCCGGTGGCCTGGGGGCTGTGCGGGCCATGGAGTTGGCCATGGCGGATGGGGGTTTGGCTCCGGCAGACATTAGCTATATCAATGCCCACGGCACCAGTACCCAAGCCAACGATAAGACAGAAACCGAAGCCATTAAGAAAGCCCTAGGGGACCATGCCCGCCAGATTCCTGTCAGTTCTACGAAGTCCATGACCGGGCACCTGTTGGGCGGGGCAGGGGGCATTGAGGCGGTGGCGAGTGTGCTGGCGATCTACCACGATCGCGTCCCGCCGACCATCAATCTCCACACACCCGATCCCGACTGTGATTTGGACTATGTGCCCAACGAGTCCCGTGCCCATGAGGTTCAGGCCGCAATTTCTAACTCCTTCGGCTTTGGGGGCCATAATGTGACGCTGGCCTTCAAAAAGTATGCCTAAGGCGATCCCAACCTCCGGGGATCCCGCTCTTCCCCTTAGCCGAGGGCTGCATGGCGATCGCCCGCCGATCGGCGATGGCGCTCTTCTAGGGCGCACTCCGGCGGCGATCGGCGGCTCTGGTTTGCCGGGGAATCGGGGGCGATCGACCCTGGGGCTTGGCCCCTCAGCCCGGTTTTTCCCAAGGTTCACGGGAGTTTAGGGCAAACCCCTGCTGAAATTTACTGTCAAGATTGTTACGGTTTCCTAGGAAAAATCTAAAGACTTTCCGAGATAAAGGCTTGTCCAGTGATCCCTCTCAATGGAATCATGGGCGTAGCGGATACCCTCCCAATGCTCACACTATTCATCAATCGTTAGGTAGAGACTATGGTCGCTGCAACCCAATCCTTAGACGAACTCTGTATTAATTCGATTCGCTTTTTGGCGATCGACGCTGTGGAAAAGGCCAAGTCTGGCCACCCTGGACTGCCGATGGGTGCTGCGCCGATGGCATATATCCTGTGGGATCGCTTCATGCGGTACAACCCCAAGAACCCCTATTGGTTCAACCGCGATCGCTTCATCCTCTCCGCAGGCCACGGCTCGATGCTGCAATATGCCCTGCTCTACCTCATGGGGTATGACAGTGTGACCATTGAAGATATCAAGAGCTTCCGTCAGTGGGGATCCCGCACCCCCGGTCACCCGGAGAACTTTGAAACCGCTGGGGTTGAGGTAACCACCGGTCCCCTCGGTCAGGGGATTGCCAACGGTGTAGGCTTGGCCATGGCCGAGGCCCACCTAGCCGCCACCTTTAATAAGCCCGATGCCACGATCGTGGACCACTACACCTATGTGATCCTCGGCGACGGCTGCAACATGGAAGGGATTTCCGGCGAAGCCTGCTCCCTGGCCGGTCACTATGGCCTGGGCAAGCTGATTGCCCTCTATGACGACAACCACATTTCCATCGATGGCTCCACCGATGTGGCCTTCACCGAAGATGTGTCCAAGCGCTTTGAGTCCTACGGCTGGCATGTGCTCCATGTGGAGAACGGCAACACGGACCTAGAGGGGATTACTAAGGCGATCGCCGAAGCCAAGGCCGTCACCGACAAGCCCACCATGATTAAGGTCACCACCACGATCGGCTACGGTGCCCCCAACAAGCAAGACACCGCCGGGATCCACGGGGCTGCCCTGGGTACCGACGAAGTGGCCGCAACCCGCAAGAACCTGGGGTGGGACCACGAACCCTTCGCCATTCCCGCCGATGCCCTTGCCCACACCCGCAAAGCCGTTGAGCGCGGGGCCAGCTACGAAGCCGAGTGGAACCAAGCCTTTGCCCAGTACAAGGCCAAGTACCCCACGGAAGCCGCCAGCTTTGAGCGCCTGATCAGCGGTGCCCTGCCCGAAGGTTGGGAAACCACCCTGCCCAGCTTCACCGCTGCCGATGGTGCTGCTCCCACCCGGAAAATCTCCGAAAAGTGCCTCAACGCCCTGGCTCCGGTGCTGCCTGAGCTGATCGGCGGTTCCGCTGACCTGACCCACTCCAACCTGACCGAGTTGAAGTGCTCCGGCGACTTCCAGAAGGGTGCCTTTGAGAACCGCAACGTACACTTTGGGGTTCGGGAGCACGCCATGGGAGCCATCTGTAACGGGATGGCCCTGCACCGCTCTGGCCTGATTCCCTACGGGGCCACCTTCTTGATCTTCTCGGACTATATGCGGGCGGCCATTCGCCTCTCGGCCCTGTCCCAAGCCGGGGTGATCTGGGTGATGACCCACGACTCCATCGGCCAAGGGGAAGATGGTCCCACCCACCAGCCGATCGAGACCCTGGCCTCCCTGCGGGCCATCCCCAACCTGACCGTTTTCCGTCCCGCAGACGGCAACGAGTCCGCCGGAGCCTACAAGGTTGCCGTGGAGCGGGCCAAGGCCAACGCCCCCACCCTCCTCGCCTTCACCCGCCAAAATGTGCCCCACTACGACACCACCTCCGCTGAGAAGGTAGCCCAGGGTGCGTACATCGTGGTGGACTGCGACGGTACCCCCGACTTGATCCTGATTGGGACGGGTTCCGAGCTGCAACTGTGTGTGACCGCTGCGGAAAAGCTGACCCTGGAAGGCACCAAGGTCCGGGTGGTCTCCATGCCCGCCTGGGATCTATTTGAGGCCCAAGATGCGGCTTACAAAGAGTCGGTTCTGCCCAAGGCCGTGACCAAGCGCGTCTCTGTGGAAGCGGCCTGTAGCTTTGGCTGGCACAAGTATGTGGGCAGCGAAGGCGCAACGGTGAGCATCGATCGCTTCGGCGCATCGGCTCCCGGCGGCATCGTCATGGAGAAGTTTGGCTTCACCGTAGAGAACGTTTTGGCGACGGCCAAGGCGCTGCTGGGCTAGGTTTCGTTCTGGTGTAGGGTGGGCCATGCCTGCCCTATTCCTTGCAGCCCGCACTCAAAACTTCAGAAGGGGTCGTGCCCCTGGGAAAGCCGATTTGCTATCGGCTTTTCTAGTCTTCTCTAGGGTTCTAAAGGGTCCATCCCACTTTGGCATTAATGAACCGATTGGGTAGGGGCAAACCCCCCGTGGTTGCCCTGGCAATGAACCGATTGGGTAGGGGCAAACCCCCCGTGGTTGCCCCGGTTGGGCTAGTAGAGGGGAGCCACGGGGGCACGACCCCTACCAAGATGCTTCTAAAGTGGGATGCACCCGTTGCACAAGGACAGCCGAGACGGCTATCCCACTGAGATTGTGTCTTGTGGGGTGGGCTGCTGGCCTGCCCGTGTCGAACTCATGTCAACGAAGATTCAGGTTTAGCGGGTCTTGCTGTCTTCGTTCCGATGGATGTCTAGTTCAACGCTACCGTAATTTAATTTAATGATGCGATCGGCCACCGCAAAATACGGCTCATCATGGCTAATGACAATCACCATCTTCCCCCGCTGCTTCAGTTCTGGTAAGAGTTCCCCATAAAACAGAGTACGAAACTGGGGATCTTGATCCGCTGCCCACTCATCAAAAATATAAATGGGACGATCCTCTAGGTAGGCAGTCAGTAAGGCCAGTCGCTTCCGCTGTCCTTGGGACAGGTTCAGGGTTGATAACTGTCCGTCTTGTACTTGAACTTTATGGTCTAGCTGTAATTTTTTGAGATAAGTGACCGCCGATCGATCGAGATCCACAGCCCCCAGCCCTAACAGAGACTCAAACAGGTAAAAGTCAGAGAATACAACGGAAAAATGTTGGCGGTACCACTCTAGGTTT
>JBMTWK010000277.1:0-5084 GCA_049452395.1 Prochlorothrix sp.
ACTTACGTCAACTGGGTTTCTTAACAAATCTGGGTATTTCTTGAAAAACCTAGGGTTTACCTGGAAAAAAGAGGAATAGTTTCGATCGCGCCAAAACGGGGCAACCACGGGGGTATGGCCCCTACCGGAGGGGAAATGGGGGGATTATCCCGATCGAGGCCAAAAGCGGGGGGAATCAGGGGGATTGTCGCGATCGGAGCCAAAATCGGGGGATTACCTGCCCTGGCCTGAGTTTTGGGTTAGTGGCGGGGGTTGGAGGCGGTGGCGGCGGGGTCTAACTTTTGTTGGGCGAGTTCGGGATCGGCGGGTTTGATGCTATAGAGGAGGGTCAAGGTTTCCATGACCTCTCGGACGACGGGGGCGGCTACGGTGGATCCAAAGGTGTTTGCGCCCTGGGGTTCATCAATGGCAGCAAAAACAACGTAGCGGGGAGCCTCCATGGGCACAATGCCGACAAAACTGGTAATTTTGGCCTCGGCGATGTAGACCCCGTTTTCAGCTTTTTGGGCGGTTCCGGTCTTGCCCCCGATGCGATAACCCGGAATTTGGGCCGATTGGGTGCCGTCTCGGACGACAGCTTCCATCATGTCCCGGACTTGGCGGGTGGTTTCTGCCTCAAAGACGCGGGTGGTTTCCAGTTCGGGGGTCCACTGGATTTGGTCCTGGGGATCGACTAAGCCCCGGATGATGTGGGGGGTGACCCGTAGGCCACCATTGGCGAGGGCGGCATGGAGTTGGACCATCTGGAGGGGGGTGACGGTGATGCCTTGGCCAAAGGAGGTGGTGGCCCGATCGACCACGGAGTCGACCATGATTTCGCGCTCTTTGACGTAGCCCGTTGCTACTTGGGGCAGATCTGTTTTGAGGGGTTCTCCTAGCCCTAAGCGTTTGAGGAAATCGTAATACTCCCCTGGCTTGAGGGTTTGGATAATGTGAACCATGCCGATGTTGCTCGATCGTTGCAACACCTCCGTAATGCTGAGGGTGCCGTGACCGCCCATGGTTTCAAAGTCGTGGTTGGCAATGGGCCAGCCCCCAAGCTGAATTTGCCCTTCGTCGTAGATGGTGTCATTGGCCGTAATGCCCTTGAGTTCGAGGGCGATCGCAACATTAAGGGGCTTGAAGGTGGAACCGGGTTCATAGAGGTCGCTTAAGGCCCAGTTGCGGAAGTTGGCAACATCGGCCTCATAGTAGCGGTTGGCGTTGTAGGTGGGGAGGGTGGCTAGGGCGATGATTTCCCCGGTGTTCACCTCCATGACAATGACGGTGCCGCGCTTGGCGGAAAACTTATCCAGTTGGGCCTTGAGGATGGTTTGGGCGGCCTGTTGGAGGCGGCTGTCGAGGGTGAGCTGGAGGCTGAGATCGTCTTCCTGGAGGACATCCAGGCTCAGGGCTTCGGGCAGGACCAGGCCATTGCCCATGCGGCGCACTGTGATTTCCGGCTTCGATCGCAGCAACAGTTCGCCTTGGGTCGCTTCTAGGCCATTTTGGGCCGTACCTTCCCAGTCTACATAGCCCACCAGTTGGGAAAAGAGGCTGCCGTTGGGATAGAACCGCTCTTGGTATTTAGACAGGTCTAGGCCGTCGAATCCGAGGCGGCGAATGGTGGTGGCTGTGCCTTCGGATAGGTTGTCGGCGAGGCGGATGCCGGTGTCTTGGGCGGCGAATTCGGCGATGAGGGCTTCGGTGCTGGTGTCTTGTCCGGCGGCGCTGAGGAGGGGGGCTAGGGCTGCGGCAACGGTGGCGGGATCGGTATTGAAGAGGACGGGATGGACATAGAGGGTGTAGCGCACCTGGTCGAGGGCAATGACCCGGCCTTCACGATCGAGGATAGTGCGGCGGGGCAAAACGGGCTTAACCTGAGCATATTGCTGGTTTTCGGCCCGTTCCAGGAGCATCGCGGCTTCTTTAACCTGGAGGACGAAGAGCCGGTAGGTCAGGGCGCCGAGGGCAAACACCAGGGTGAGCCAGGTGATGATGAGGCGGGAGGGGTGGACGGTGAGGGGTTGGGTGGGGGAGGGGGGGGCAGCGAGGGCGGCTTGGAGTTTGAGGAAGAGGGGGTGGGTGGTGAGGCGGTGGAGGCGGCTGGGGCGACGGCTTTTGTGGGTCGATCGGGGCGGCTGGGGTCGATCGGGGCTGCGGCGCGGACGATCTGGACTCGCCGGAACGGGAGGGGTGGCGGAACGGGTCGATCGCCGTTGGGATCCCGGTGCGACTTTTTGTTGGGATCCCTGGCCCGATCGGGCTTGGGGGTAACGGCCCGATCGAGGGAGCAGATCGCCTTTCCTAGGCTGACCGGTTCGTCCTGGCCCCTGGGCACCCAAACCCAAAAAGCTGAGCCACTGTTGTATTCCGCGCGATCGACGACTTTCCATAACTAACCTTGCTATCCCCCACAGTTCCCGACACGATAACCTTAATATCCGGCTGGATAACTTTGACCTGAAACTGGGGGATCTGGCAAGGGGGGCGGGGCGGGACGGGGAGTTGCGGTTTCAAGGAAGAGCACCGTATCCGGGGAGGGCGGCACAAGGCCAGACTGGGGCAGTTCTGCTTCCTGGGCCAACTGTTGCCGCAGCATTTCATGGGCGGAGGTCAACTGGGCTTCTTGCCGTTGCAGGTTTTCCAGGTTGCGATAGGCGCGGCCCCATTGTTGCTGGGCATGGACCGTTGAGGCATAGAAACCAATGGCAAGGCCCCCCACAACAAAAGCGATCACCCCTGAGGTCTGCTGTAGGGCGGTGAGACCTTTGAGCCAGAAGGGATCGGGGTAGGGCTGGGGCCGGAGGACTTTAACTTGGGAGGCAGTCTTCGGGGCAGTGCGGGGGGAGGCGGGGCGACGGAGGGCGGGGCCTTGGGGTGCGGGGGTTCCTGGGGATGGAGCAGTGGGGGCGGGCCTTTGCCGAGCTGGCCGCGATCGGGAGCCGGTTTGGGGGGTGGGTGCAGTGCGGGAAGAAGCAACCGCAGCGGGAGCGACACGGGAACGACGACGTGGGCGGGGGCGGGGCGATCGAGGCTGAAGGGCTGGTGTCATAGGGCCGGTAGAATAGGGTGAGAAGCCAGAGCTTTCAAGCCGAAGGACAGGGGGCGAAGGGACGGGATGGACCCAGTTCGCAACGGATGCATCTGCGATTGGCTTTACTTTAACTGCAAACTTCCCTTACGGCACACATTACCAGGAGAAATTTCAGTTTGACTGAGATTGTCGCCGACTGTGGGCCACCTGCCAACTGAGGAGAATCACCGGCAGTAGCCCAACCAGGACGATCGTAAGGGCGGGGGCTGCTGCGCGATCGGGGAGTTCATCCGCTGCGTAGCGAAAGGCTTTGACCGCCAAGGTATCGAAATTAAAGGGCCGCATGACCAGGGTGGCCGGTAGCTCCTTCATAACATCCACAAAAACCAGCATTACGCCCGTCAGCAGCCCCCCCCGCAAGAGGGGAAAGTGAACGCGCCAGAGGGTGCCGAGGGGGGTTTGGCCCAGACTGCGGGCGGCATCGTCGAGGCTGGGGGAGATGCGGGTGAGGCTGGATTCAACGGTATTGAAAGCGACGGCCAGAAAGCGGACTAAATAGGCCAAAATCAGGGCAAAAAGCCCCCCACTGAGGATAAGGCCCGGTTGCCAACCCAGGGCACCAAGGGCTGTATTCAAGCCCCGATCGGCGGCTCCCAAGGGCATCAACAGGCCCACGGCAATCACGGCCCCCGGTACGGCATAGCCCATTGCCGCCAACTGCACCCCCCCCTTCACCACTGGCCCCGGACTGAGCCGCCGCCCATAGGCCATCACCAAGGCCAAGGCCACCCCCAGCACGGCGGTCACACTGGCCAAAATTAAGCTGTGGCGGGTCAAGGCCCAGTAGGTTGCATCAAAGCTTTTATCCAGGTTGGCGAGGGTCATTTGCACCAGCAGGCCACCGGGCAGGAGCAGGCCCAGAAAGACGGGTAAGAAACAGGCCAGTCCCGCGCCGATCGCCCGCGCCCCGTGCAGGGGATAGCCCGCAACCTGATCGGCGGCTTTGCTTTGGTAATAGCGGGCCTGTCGCCGAAACCAGCGCTCTAGGCTCAACAACAGCAGAATAAAGACCAACAGCACCGCCGAGAGTTGGGCGGCTCCCTGGCGCTCCCCAATGCCAAACCAGGTGCGGTAAATGCCGGTGGTGAAGGTATCCACCCCAAAAAACTTCACGGTGCCGTAGTCGTTGAGGGTTTCCATCAGGGCCAAGGCCAAACCGGCCATAATGCTGGGGCGGGCCAGGGGGAGGGCGACGATCCAAAAGCTGCGCCAGGGACCACAACCGAGGTTGCGGCTGGCTTCGAGGGTGCGGCGGCTTTGCTCTAGGAAGGCGACACGGGCCAGGAGGTAGACATAGGGGTAGAGGGTGAGGCTAAACATGGCGATCGCGCCCCCCAGCGATCGCACTGGGGGAAACCAGTAGTCGTTCAGGCTCTGCCAGCCGAACCACTGGCGCAGGGCCATCTGCACCGGTCCGTAATATTCCAAAAAGTCTGTATAGACGTAGGCGAGGATATAGGCGGGGGCCGCGAGGGGCAGCAGTAAGGCCCACTCAAAGATCCAGCGACCGGGAAACTGACAGAGGGTCACTAGCCACGCCGTGCCCACCCCCAGGATCAACACGCCCAGACTCACGCCCGCCGCTAGTCCCAGGGAATTGAGGATGTAGCGGGGTAGGACGGTGGCGACGAGATGGCTCCAAATCTCGCCTTGGTTGGTGAAAATGCTGCTGATGACGACGAGAACCGGCAGGGCAATGAAGAGGGCAATAGTTCCAACGGCGATCGCCCAGGGGTTCCAGAATCCTTCACGGGAAGATCCTGGGCGGGGGTTCTGGCGATCGTCAGCGTTGAGGGGGTCTCGATCGGGGGAGAGCAGGGGGGCAGTGAGTTGGGGGAACCAGGCGGGTAACGGCAAGGCGAGGGGGGCAGATAGAGGACAGGGGGACTGGGGCTATTTTAAGATCCTAGACGCACAGCAGGGGCACAGAACTCCCGCTAGGAGGACTGTCAAGGGAGCATCCCACTTTAGCGATTTAACCGACTGGGTAGGGGCAAACCCCCCGTGG
>JBMTWK010000278.1:0-5078 GCA_049452395.1 Prochlorothrix sp.
GGATGCTCCAGAAATATCAATTTTTTGAGGTGCCCAATTTTTCGAGGTGCCCAATAAAGAGTCTTGTGGGAGGAGCCTCCCTGGC
The DNA here is from genome assembly GCA_049452395.1 of Prochlorothrix sp. Lineage (GTDB taxonomy): Bacteria > Cyanobacteriota > Cyanobacteriia > Prochlorotrichales > Prochlorotrichaceae > Prochlorothrix. The sequence continues at coordinate 86 of JBMTWK010000278.1, forward strand.
CCGTCCAACGCCAGATGCCCCCAGTTCAAAACGACGGACAGAGCCAGATCGTCAGATTTTCCCCCCATGGAAGGATTAAGGTACAGTAGGTTAAGGTTTCACCCTATCCCCAAAGAGACTCATGGCATCCCTGTTTTCAGACGTGTCGGTGCGGGAACTTCCTCTCTTTCCCCTTCCTGAGGTGGTGCTATTTCCCGAACACCCCTTGCCCCTTCACATCTTCGAGTATCGTTATCGAATGATGATGAATACTATTCTGGAGAGCGATCGCCGGTTTGGGGTTCTGCTCTTGGACCCAGAAACGAATAACGTAGCCAAAGTGGGCTGCTGTGCAGAAGTGATTCGGGTTCAGCGTTTGCCCGACGATCGCCTTTATATTTGGGCCATGGGTCAGCAGCGCTTCCGGGTGTTGGAATATACCCGGACCAAACCCTACCGGGTGGGACTAGTGGAGTGGATTGCCGACGAAACCCCCGATCGGGACTTGCATCCCCTCGCGGACGATGTGGAACGGCTGTTGCGGGATGTGGTTCATCTTTCCTCTAAAATTTCCGGCGAAGATGTGACCCTGCCCGAAAATCTGCCAACACTGCCGACGGAACTCTCCTATTGGGTTGCGAGCAATCTCAGCCGAGGCGTTCACCTGGAGCAGCAGCATTTGCTGGAACTTCAGGACACAGCCACCCGCCTAGAGCGGGAATTGGAAATTCTCACCTCCACCCGGAACTACCTCGCCGCCCGCGCCGCCCTCAAGGACACCTTGGGGTCTCTGGAATAGGCTCCCTCGGCCCTGCTCACCCGTTCTCTTCTAGCCCAATTTTCCCCGATTAGCCCGGTTTGTGCTAATCTCGCCTGACTTTGCCTTCCCTCTTACCCACGCCTTTTCTCGCTCGCCTTTCCTCGCTCTATGTCTGAACAGCGGTTCAGTATTTCCCTCCCTACGCTGCTGGTGCTTTTGGCGACGGGCTTTGGCCTGGTGCTGTTTTGGCAACTGCGTCAGCTTCTGCTCATTGTCATGATTGCCGTCGTGCTGGCGGCTTCCATCTCCCCGGTGGTGAATCGCTTCGATCGCCTGGGGCTGCCCCGGTGGCTGGCGGTGTTGATTACCTATATTGGCTTGCTGGCCACGATCGTGGGGGTGGGCCTGGTGATTGGTCCCGCCGTTGCCCGCCAAATTGAGCGGTTAATTCGCCAATTGCCGACCTTTGCCGATATTTTGCGGGCGAGTGTGGAATATTGGGCCTTGCGCCTGAGCAATACACCGCCAGAGCTAATTCGCCAGTTTTTTGATCTCCAGTCCCTGACCGGTTGGCTCATCGGCTCCAGTCAGCAGTTACTGCTGCGCTCCTATGGCATTACGCGGGGGATTCTCGGCGGAGTTTTTAGCATTATTTTGAGCCTGTTGATCTCCGGCTATATGGTGGCCGACAGCGACACCCTGCTGCGCAGTTTGGTGCAACTGTTGCCCTATCCCTGGAACGATCGCCTTGCGGCCCAAGTGGTCCCCGTCGCCAACCGCATGGGGGGCTATATCCGAGGGCGGTTGCTGGTGTCCCTGATTTTAGGGGTTGCGACGGCCTTGGGCTTAACGCTGCTGGGGCTGGGGGAGTTTTCCTTGGGTTTGGGGACGATCGCCGGGGTGACCAATCTCATTCCCTTTGTGGGGCCAATTTTGGGATCGATTCCGGCTTTGGTCGTGGCCCTGTCCCTGGGGGGCTGGACGGTGCTGTGGGTGCTGATCCTCTTTGTCGTCATCCAAAATGTCGAAACCTATGTGTTGGATCCGCTCTTGGTGGGATCCTCCGTGGGGGTCCATCCCCTCTATCAGTTGCTCTCGGTTTTGGGCGGGGTGCAGGTGCTAGGGATTATTGGCGCTTTGATTGTGCCGCCATGGTTTGCGGGGGTGGCGGTGCTGGTGGAAAATCTTTATCTGCGGCCTAAGCTGTTGGCGGAACGGCGGCAAGGGCGGCTGGTGATGGCTGCGGCGGCAGCGGGGGAGGCGATCGGGGCGATCTCAACGGTCATGCCCAGCGAGGGAATTACCGATGTGGCGGGTGCTGGGGACGGGGAACCAGAGGCGTAGCTGTCTGAAGACAGATTAAGATCATCCGGATTAGGGCACGATCGCTGGTGTAAAAACTATCCAGAAAAGACACCAAAAAAGGGCTGAGGGATTGCCTAAGTCGCTTTTTGAGTTGCCTCCTGAGCAAAACTCACCCGTGCGCCTAGGAAAACTTAGGGTTCATTTCCCCCTGCCGATCGGTAACGGGGAGAGTATTCTATTGGTGTCTTCAATTTAGTGTCTTACGTTGATGCCTGAAGTTGGGATCCTACGCTGATACCTGACGTTAGGGTCTTACGTTGGTGTCTTGCCGTTGCGTTGCTGGGGTTGCCATGCTTCATTCCGCCGTGGGCGTTGAAACAATGCCGGACTCCCTCACCCGTGAAACCATTGGTCAAACGGTCCTTCGCCTCCGGGACGAGCCGGTTGTGCATAAGCAGCCCGAAGCTTGGGTGCCGACCCCGACCGTGATTACGGCGATGGAGCAGTTGATAGAACTGGTGGCGGAGGTGCGATCGCCGGAGGGCGGTTGGCCTGCCGATCGCTCCCCCACGGCAGAAAACCTCACGCCCTATGTCTTGGACGAAGCCTACGATCTGCTGGTGGCCCTACAACAAAGCCATCAACCGGAGCAACAAGCGCCTTGGCAACCGTTCCACGCTCTTCAGCAACTGTTGCAACGGCGGCTGCTCGTGGTGGATGCCATTCCCCATTTGCTTTGGACGATCGCCCGATCGTCGCCCCAAGCCATGAAACTCTTGGCGGGAATGCGGGCCGAAATCTTTCAACCGGGACAAACCTGGGAGCGGGGCGTTTTGCGCTTAGTGGCGCTGTTGGAGTTGCGCACGCCCCATTTGCACTGGACCCTGGACTTGGCGACCCTGGAACCCCCGCCCCCAGAACTCCAAACCAATACCTTAGTGCGCTGGTCCGACAACAAGATTCACTGGGTTGAGGGCTTTTTGCAGGGGTTACACAACCAATTGCAAGAGGAAACGCCCCTGGTCAAGCCGCTGCTCCAAACTCCGACAGCAGTTGAAGTGTTGGTGCCGGGGCAGTCCTGGGAAACGGGCTTTTTGCAATTGCAACTGCAACTGACCTTCAGTGCGGATACGCTCTATTTGCCAGTGGTTCCGCTGTCTCCGGCGTTGGGGCAACCGACGGTTTTGGAGGCGATCGTCAAGTGTATTGAGGGCAGCAGTTGGGATAGCCGAGGCACGCGCAGTTTGCAGGCGGGGGCCGATCGGGGGGCTGAACCCCAGGAATCTGGGCCAAATGACGCGCCCCAGTCTTTCTCCAAAGCTACAAGCGCCACACCCCAAACTGGATCGCAATCTTCATCCCCGGTTGCACCGCAATCTTCGCAATCTTCATCCCCAGCCCCGGCTGTATCCCCGGTTGCACCGCAATCTTCGCCTCAATCTTCGACCCAATTTGGATCGCAATTTCCATCCCGATCTGGATCGCAATCTGGATCGCAGTCTTCACCCCAAGCTGGATCGCAATTCCGATCTGCGTCGCAATCTTCGCCCCAAACTGGATCGCAGTCTTCGCCACAATCCTCGCCGGTCAAAGTTGAATCCTCGATCGCGGCACAAACGGCAGGAACAGAAGCCGATTCGGTGGACTTTACCCTAAATTTGCCCTTTCCGACCCCCCAGCGGGCCATTGCTGCGGTGCTTGCGCCCCCCGTTTCTACCGTGGAGGCGGAAGACTTAGGAGCGGATGAGTTAGCAGCAGAAATTGGGGAAGCCTTGGAGACCAAGCCCGCGATCGATCCTGCGATCGATACCGCGATCGGGTCAGCCCTGGAAGTCGCGATCGATCCCGCCCTAGCGACCGGTCCCCCCACGGCCTTGAGTCTTTTTGGTGAGTTGGGGGAGCCGTTGGCCGATCAGTTGGGGGGCCAGTTGGCCAATCCCGTGGGCCGTCAGCCGAGAGATCGGTCCCCTGCCCAACCCACGCAACCCAATGCTCCGCTACAAACTCAGTCGCAAACCCAGTCGCAAACCCAGCCCCAAATCCAGCCGCAAACCCAGCCACCAACCCAGATCGGCGATCGATCCCGCGATCTCACTCAGCAAAACCCCACCTCCGATCGGGCGGGCAATGCCGTCACCACCAAAAATTCAGAGCTAGCCTCACTCACCGTCGATCGGTTTGGGGATTTATTTGACGATATTCCGGCCTGGGATGCGCCGATCGAGGCCGCAATTATCGAGACCCAAGCCCTGAACCCAGCAGCAAAGGTAGAGCCAGCGATCGATCCCGTTGCGGATACCGCGCTCTCCAGTCCTGGGGATGCGGGTTCCAAGCTGATCGATCCCGGTGTCCTCAGCTATCCCACGGCCACCAACTTTTTAGACTTCCTGCCCTCCCTGTTCGACTCCCCCACCCCTCAACCCGAAACACCCCCCAGCGCAACCCCCGCCAATTCAGCCCCAACCCCTCCAGCCCCGACTCCTCCAGCCCCGAACCCGGCAGCGCCCGATCGATCGCCCAGCCCCGGCCCCGATCCAGAGGATGACCCCGAAAGCCTGACCCTAGCGCAAGCCGCAGATCTGTTTCCGTCGTGGCAAGAGGAACCAGCCAGAGATCCGGCCTTAACGGAGGTTTCTGCCCCCAGCGAGGACTTTTTAGCGGACTTGATCGCATCTCCCGATCTTTTTGGCAGCGATGCTTCTGATCCTGAAACCATCGCCGCACCGATCGCCGAAACCATCGCCGAAGCTGCAACCGTGGCCGCGCCGATCGCCGAAGCCATCGCCGAAACTGGGGCCGCGCCGATCGCCGAAACCATCGCCGAAACCCTGGCTGAACCCGTCACCGGGGCCGTTTTGGAAGTGGTTCCCGTGGATGCAGACACCCGCGACCTGGCAGACTTTCTTCAGGCCACTGGGGTCACCTCCCTGGAAGATATGCACCTCGATA
>JBMTWK010000279.1:0-5054 GCA_049452395.1 Prochlorothrix sp.
GGAGTTCCCACGCCGGAGCATGGGAACCAGGGCGAGGTCGGTTAAATCGCTAAAGTGGGATGCTCCCTTCTGGGTTGTGGTTAGAGGGTTAGGGATTGGGGATTGGTTTCGATGAGGGTGGCCAGATCCTTGAGGAAGGCGGCAGCATCGGCCCCGTAGATAATGCGGTGATCACAGGTAATGTTGACCTGCATTTGGTTACGCACCGCGATCGAGCCATCGGCATTGGCCACCACCGTGGGACGGGAGGCACCGATCGCCAAAATCGAACCTTGACCGGGGGGCAGAATCGCATCAAAGCGATCGACCCCAAACATCCCCAGATTGGACAGGGTGAAGGTACCGGAGTTGTACTCCTCCGGTTGCAGTTGCTTGAGGCGGGCACGATCGACGAGATCCTTCCAAGTACGGGACAGGGAATAGAGATCCATTTGGTCTGCACCGCGCAAAACCGGCGTAATTAAGCCGCCATCGGGCATGGCCACCGCCACCGCAATATTGATCGCCCCAGAATATTGAATCCCGGCATCGTTGTAGCGGGCATAGAGGACGGGGTGCTTTTGCAGCGTCACGGCCACGGCCTTGGCAATCAGAGCCGAGAGGGTCACGCCCTTGCTCTTGAGTTGCTTGTAGAGGTCATCGAGGGCGGTGGTGGTGATGGTGTAACCCACATGGAAGGTGGGCACCGCGAGGCTGGCCATCATATTGCTGACGACGGCCTTTTGGAGGGTGTTGAAGGGCACCAACTGGCCGGGGGCGGCGGGGGCGGGGATGGGAGCCGGGGGAATGGAGGCGACAGCGGGGGCAGCGGTGGGAACAGGGGGAGCCGCAGCCGGGGCCGGGATAGTTGCAAGGGCAGCGGTGGGCGCAGCCGGGGCCGCAGTCACACCCGCAGCCGCTTCAACATCGGCGGCAACAATACGGCCATGGGGACCACTGCCCGTGAGGGTGGCCAGATCGAGGCCGAGGGACTTGGCGAGCTTGCGGGCACGGGGGGAGACGATCGTGCGGCCACTGGGAACCGCCGGAGCCGGAGCAGCGGGGGCGGCAGCAGCCAGGGGAGCCGCAGCCGGGGCAGCCGGAGCCGCAGCGGGAGCAGCCGGGGCACTCTTTTGGGCGGCTTGCTGCTTGGCGGTTTCAATTTCGGCCTCGGTTTCTGCGATTAAGGCGATCGCCTCACCCACGGGGGCCGATTCCCCGGCCTGCACAATGATGGTGGCTAAATACCCTTCATAGAAGGTTTCCACATCCATGTCCGCTTTATCGGACTCAACAATAACAACGGTTTCGCCTTTTTCCACCTTGTCACCGGGAGCCTTAACCCAGTCAACAATTTTGCCCTCCGTCATGGTGGAGCTAAGGGCGGGCATGAAAACTTCGTGGATCATGGAATGTGGGGTTCCGTAAACAAAAACAGCAAACAAGTCGATCGAAGGCCACAGCAACCCGCCGCGACCCTTGGCCTGAGGTTGAACCCCAGCAAGACTGGGTACCCAGGATTTCCAGATCAAAATTGTAGATCGGAAGTGTCCCCCCACTGGCCGATCGAGGCCGATCGAACCCGATCCTATAGCGCTTTGTTATGGCTTTCTTTCAGGGAAACGATCGAAGGGGTCGAGGGGGTCTGATAGAATCTTTAAGGTTTCTATAACATTAGCCAATGGGTTCAACTCGCGCGCGGATTGCAATAGACGCTATGGGTGGTGACCACGCTCCCCGAGAAATCGTGCTCGGAGCCATCCAAGCCCAGAAAGAACTGGATGTGGACGTACTGCTGGTGGGAAATCCCCAGCGCATTGAGGCATCGATCCCCTCCGATGTATCCACCAGTGGCCTGACGATCGTCGAGGCGGAAGACGCAGTGGGCATGGACGAAGAAGCAGTGGGTGCCCTCCGCCGCAAACCCAAGGCATCCATCAACGTGGCCATGGACCTGGTAAAACAGGACAAGGCCGATGCGGTGATTTCGGCGGGCCATTCGGGGGCGGTGATGGCGGCGGCGCTGTTGCGCTTGGGGCGGATTCCGGGGGTCGATCGACCGGCGATCGGGATCCTGCTGCCCACTGTGATTCCCAACCGACAGGTTTTAATTTTGGATGTGGGGGCCAATGTCGATTGTCGTCCCCAGTTTTTAGATCAGTTTGCCGTGATGGGATCGGCCTACAGCCGCATTGTCATGGGCATTGAGCAGCCCAAAGTTGGCCTGATTAACATCGGCGAAGAGGACTGCAAGGGCAATGATCTCGCCCTGCGTACCTATCAATTGCTCAAGCACAACGATCGCATCCACTTTGTCGGCAATGCCGAGGGGCGGGATGTGCTGTCGGGCAACTTTGATGTCATCGTCTGCGATGGCTTTGTGGGCAATGTCTTGCTCAAGTTTGCCGAGGCGATCGGGGAAGCCTTCCTGGGGGTCTTCCGGGAGGAATTACCCAAGGGGATCCACGGTAAAATCGGCTCTGCCCTGGTTAAGCCCAACCTCAAAAAGGTGCGCCGCCGCATTGACCATGCCGAGCATGGCGGGGGGCTGCTGCTAGGGGTGGCGGGGGTTTGCCTCATTAGCCACGGTAGTTCTAAGGCGGACTCGATCTGTAATGCGGTGCGGGCGGCTAAGGAAGCGGTCGATCGCAAAGTGCTGGACCAAATGCAGTTCCCCCGCGAAGCGGCCCAACAGGCTGCGTCGGAAGCAACTGCCGCTGCCAGTGCTGCTGACTCCAGTGCTGCTGATCCCGGTGCCGCTGCCCAGCCCGCAGACCCCCCCAGCCCCGATGCTGCCTCTGCGGCGGAAGTCGCCCCCAGCTAGCACTGCCCCCGCAACCCCGGCCCCTGGATCGGTTGCTGCTCCTAGCCCTCCGTCTCTCCCCGATCGACCCCAGTGCGTCCCCATTCCCTAGGGAAATTTGGCTCATTTGTATCCTTTGGGACCAAAGCACGGGACAATCGATCCCAGACCCAGGGCATAGGCAAGCACCATTCACCCAGTTTTGACGCTGGGCTGGGCTGGGCTGGCTCTCCCCAAACGATAAGGACTTCGTTATAAGACGTGATAGGTATCGCAGTTACCGGGAGTGGTTCCGCCGTTCCAGACTCCCGCCTCACCAATGAAGATCTCAGTCAAGTGGTTGAGACCTCCAATGACTGGATTCGGACCCGCACCGGTATCCAAGAACGCCGGTTGGCTAGCCCAACGGACTCCTTGGCCACTCTGGCGACCCTGGCTGCCCGCCGTGCTTTGGAGCGCCGAGGCATTGAGGCCACGGACGTTGATTTAATTATTCTTGCCACCTCCACCGCCGATGATCTGTTTGGCACCGCCAGCGTGATCCAAACGAACTTGGGAGCCATCCACGCCACGGGCTTTGATCTCACTGCGGCCTGTTCTGGCTTTCTGTTTGCCATGACAACGGCAGCGCAGTTTATCCGCACGGGAGCCTACCGGCGGGCGATCGTGATTGGGGCCGATATTCTATCGCGCTGGGTGGACTGGCAAGATCGCACCACCTGTGTCCTCTTTGGGGATGGGGCCGGAGCGGTCATCATGGAAGCCAGCGATGCCGATCACTTTCTGGGCTTTGAGCTGCGCAGTAATGGCAGTCTCAATGGTTGTCTGACCCTGGCCTATGGCCCCGAAGCCCAAGCCCTCCACCCCAATGCCACGGTGTCCCAGGGGCGCTATGGCCGCATTGCCATGAACGGGAAGGAGGTCTATCGCTTTGCGGTGAACCGGGTGCCGGAGGTGATTGAGAAGGCGTTGCACCGGGCTGATGTGCCGCTGGAGGCGGTGGATTGGTTTGTGCTGCACCAGGCTAACCAGCGAATTTTGGATGCAGTGGTCGATCGCCTCAACATTGCCCCCGAAAAAATGCTCAGCAATTTATCCAGCTATGGCAACACCTCCGCCGCTTCCATTCCCCTCGTGCTGGATGAGGCGGTGGGCGCAGGCAAAATCCAACCGGGCCAGCTTATTACAACGGCGGGGTTTGGGGCCGGTCTCAACTGGGGGGCGGCGGTCTTCCGCTGGGGCCAAGGTTAAGGGGGGCGATGCCTACCCGTCGTTCGTCTATCTAAGGATTACCAATCATCATGACCACTGCATGGGTTTTCCCCGGCCAAGGTTCCCAAGCTACGGGCATGGGAGCCGCTTTGTTCGATCGGCCCGACTGCCAAGCCAAGGTTGAAGAAGCGAACCAAATTCTGGGCTGGTCCGTCGCCGATCGCTGCAACAGCCCGATCGAAGAACTTTCCCGCACCCTCTACACCCAGCCCTGCCTCTACACCGTGGAATGTTTGCTGGTGGATTTGCTCCGCAACCAGGGCACCCTGCCGGACTACGGCGCAGGCCATAGTTTGGGGGAATATGTGGCGCTCTATGCGGCGGGGGTGTTTGACTTTGCCACGGGGCTGAAACTGGTGCAGCGGCGATCGCAACTGATGGATCAAGTCTCCGGCGGGCAGATGGCGGCGCTGATGGGCTTCGATCGTGAGGCGTTGGATGGGGCGATCGCGGCCACCGAAGGCGTAGTTCTGGCCAACGACAATAACCCCGGCCAGGTGGTGATCTCCGGGGTGCCGGAGGCCGTGGAAGCCGTGCTGAGCCAAGTCAAAACCAAACGCGCCCAAACCCTCAAGGTCTCTGGAGCTTTCCACTCTCCCTACATGGCGGAAGCCTCCAGCCAATTCCAGACCATCCTGGAGGCCACCCCCTTCGCCCCCGCTAAGTTCCCCATTCTCTCCAACGTCGAACCCGATCCCACCACCGATGCGGACACCCTCAAGCAGCGCCTCAGCCAACAAATGACCGGCTCGGTGCGCTGGCGGGAAACCTCCCTGAAGTTGGCGGACTTGGGGGTGACTCAGGTGGTTGAGGTGGGGCCGGGGAAGGTGCTGACGGGCTTGATTAAGCGCACCTGTGAGGGGATGGCGCTCCAAAATGTTGACCAAGCCCCCCCGGCTGAGGCCGAGTAAGCGGTGGGACCAAAACTGGGGCAACCACGGGGGGATTGCCCCTACCCCCCAAAACTGGGGCAACCACGGGGGAATTGCCCCTACCCCCC
>JBMTWK010000280.1:0-5032 GCA_049452395.1 Prochlorothrix sp.
AAAACTGAAGAAAATCCGGCTGTTGGCCAAGAAACTGGCCTAAACTCTGCTGAATGGAATTTTGTGAGCGAGGATGCACTAGAGGCGTTCCTATGGACAAACCTGGGAAAACTTCTAGGCTTAGTGCCACTGAAGCGCCAATTTATGGTGAATCGAGAGATTTGCGATATTTTAGCTGTTAACTCTGCCAAACAACTCTTTATTCTGGAGTTAAAGAACACCGAAGATCGGTATGTGGTCCAGCAACTAACGCGGTATTTTGATCACTTCAGTCCTGAGCAAAGCTAAGGCTCTCTTTTTAAGGGTTACTACTTTCACCCGCCAGAAAACCGAGGATTTTGAAAGAATCCTCCCAAACCAAAGGCCGCACCGCCAACAAACTCCCCAAAACCCCCACCCCACTGCCAAACCCCACCAACACCACCGGCAGCACCAACAACTCAACCCAATCTAAGCGCAACCCTTGGGCTAAAAACTGAAGAAAATCCGGCTGTTGGCCAAGAAACTGGCCTAAACTCTGCTGAATCGCCAATAACAGCCCCCAGGCAATACCACCCCCCACAGCCCCAAACACCCAACCCTGCAACAAAAACGGCAAACAAATCCAGGCCGAAGTTGCCCCCACCAACTGCATAATCTCAATTTCCCGCCGCTGGGCCAAAATCACTAGGCGAATCGTCGTTGTAATCACTGCCAGCGCCGTTAACGTCAGCACCAACACCGTCCCTAGCCCCAGTCCCCGCAGCCCCTGGTTCACCTGCTCCAGCCGCTCCACCAAATCCGGGCGATACTGCACCAACTCCACCCCCCCCCAACGCCGCCAACTGCGGCACCAAATCAGGCACCACCTCCGGCGACTTGGCCTTGACCCGCAGCTCATCCACCAGGGGATTGCCCTGAAATTGGGCCTCGATCATCGCTAAATCCGGTAAATCCAACTCCGTCCGGAGGCGTTCCCAGGCTTGGTCCTGGGTAATCACCGTCACACTCTCTACCCCCGCCAGGGGCTGCACATAGCTCAGCAGTGACTCCCCCGCTACCCCCGGACTCAGGAACAAATTAATCTCTAACTGGTTCCCAAACTGCCCCACCAGCCGATCGAGTTGCCAGCCCACCTGAAGACTCAGCCCCAGCAACAACAACAGCACCGTAATCGTACTGACCGCAGCCCCATTCATCCAGCCCCCCCGCTGAAGGCTGCGCCCCGTTTCCTGAAGAATATAGGTCAGGCGATTTTTCATAGCGACGATCGGCAGGCGATAACAGGACAGAAGCAAAGGCAACAGCAGTAAAGCCACGAGATTGCAAGACTCCCCCTTAATTCCCCCGCAGGAGAAAAGTTAAGGAGGATTCTTGAGGGTTCCAAGACCGTCCTAAGGCTGTCCCAGGGGGGGCGCAGATTGGGGTTGCTCAAAGTCGCGGGGGCCAGTGTAGCCCGAAGCATCGGCAAGCTGATCTAAGGTTTGGCGACCAGAGTAGATCTTGCCGTTAATTTCCCAGGTCGGATAGCCCGTAACCCCCGCCTCACGACACAGGTCCGGCTGGGGATTGATGCCGCTGGGATCGCACTCCACATAGGGCACCAGCGTGATCGCCTCCTTGCCAAACAGTTCCTTCTGCTCGTGGCAGTGGGGGCACCAGTAGGCTCCATACATCTTGGCCCCTGTGGTGCGCAGGTGATCCGCCAAGGGAATCGCGCCTGCCGGGGAGATACTGATCACGGGGGGACCGGCTCCCGGTTGTTCTGTGACGGGGGCATTGACCTGGGCATAGAGGCCCAAAGCACCCACCCCCATGGCGATCGCCACTAAGGTTCCCGTAAAAAATAACTGCCCCACATCTTCCCACTCCCGGCCAATGATGCTGAGAATAAAGAAAGACAGAGAGAAAACTGCGGAAGTGACGCAGTAAATACACACAGCCTTGATTTCAAAGGCCAGTAAGTACATTAAATAGCCGCTAAACACCATCATGGCAGTGCCGCCCAGGAATAGCAGCAACCCCGTCCACTGCTCTAGGCGCAGCCTCAAATCCTTCTGCTCCTCTGGATTCACCAGCAGTGGGGCCGCCGCAAAAATCCCCATACTGGCATACCCCGCAAACCCAAAGACCGTTAGGGGCAAGCCAAACACAGTGGCATAGGGGCTAGCGAGAACCTCTTGGCAACCGGAGGTGGGACAGGCCACTTCCCCTTGCACAAGTTTTTCGTAGGTTAGATAGGCGGTCCCGATCGCGCCGATCGTGGCAATAATAATCAAAATCGGACGGGACCAACGGTGGATCCAGGGGACTTGACGTTTGCGAATCATCGGCTTTTCAGAGGCTTTATGCGCTGAATGGTTACTTCGATTGAGGTGGGGTGACGGCTTGAGGTGAACAAAAGCAACGTCGTGCCCCTAAGGCAGCTTCAGGCGTTGGACCGCAGCTAGGATCCCTGGCACAGCAACCGCAGGCCAAAACCCTTCTGCCCGTCGCCCTTGGTGGACAATCAGGCTCAAGTCATAGGCTTGGGGGAAGCCCTCGGCTGCAAGGTAAAGACGATCGCTGTCGGCCTCTAAACTGAGGCGCTCTTCGGCCATCACCATCGGTTCCATTGCTGCCATGGTTTGAGCCAATTCTTGCACTAAGCGGCAAAAGTCTGCTAATTCCGCAGCGGTTAGTTCCATAGCCCAGGTGTCTCCCCCCACTAACCCCGGATAGACCAAGGCCGTCGGATCCCAACCCAAGCGCCAACCTGCTCCTTCCTGGAGACTGCGGGCACAGGGATCCGGGACCGCTACGATCGGGCTAGAGTTCCCCGTTAGATGGCTCATGGGTCTGGGCGAGGTCGCGGGATGGGCTGTACAGGGGCGGCTGCTTGAACGGCTGCATGGGCTGGAGTTTGGGCTGGAGTTTGGGCTGTAATCCCGGTGCTGGGTGGGTTACGGCATCGGTCAAACGATTGGTTACACGATCGGGCACGGTGGAGATCGCCCTAGCTTAGGCAGTGGCCAGTTTAGTCGCCAATAATTTCCGGCTGGGTCAGTTCGTCGGACATTTCCAAAATTGCCCGCTTGACCGGCTTGATATTGGTTTCATCGTGGTCAAAGTCTTCATAGCGGCGGCGCTTGGCCCGGTTGGCGACTTGGACCGTGATCCGATAGCGGTTAGAGGCAGCGCGGATCAGCTCTTCGGCGCGGTAAATAATTTCGGTGGAGTCGTGGCCGAGGGGTTTGGTCATGGGGTTGGGGTTGTCCTTGTGCTTGGGATAAGGGGCAAGGGTTATTATACAGGTAGCTTTTCGGGAAAGGGGGAACAGATCGATCGTGGGTCTGTTATAATGCTCCTCACCTGCCGATGTAGCTCAGTGGTAGAGCACTCGATTCGTAATCGAGCGGTCAGGGGTTCAAATCCCCTCATCGGCTTTTACTGTAAAACCTAGCCCTAGCACGGGTTGCAAGCTGCGACTAAGCTCGTTTCACTGCTAAGATCTAGGGAATCTTTGGGCGATCGCGTTAAATTTTGCCGCAAATTGCCTGTTTCCCCCCGGATCCTCGGTTTCTGCTGCGCCCCGGATAAGGCACTGCAAGCCCCGGAAAAGAAACCATAGATCTCGATCCTGCGGCAAATTGCCTGAATTTGGTGCGGTTGAAGCCTTGGTGCGGGGATTTTGGGGCGATCGCAGGAGATTGTCCCACAAATGCTGTGTCCCTACGGTTGCATTGTTGCGGATCCCTACACCTTTGGGGAAAATAGCACTCATAGAACCGAGTCCTCGTCACCCTATCCTGTCTAACGCCAGACGGTTTGACCGGATTGGGTCTTAACGCCATCCCGTTTTGAATCATCCTATGCCCGCAAGCCAACCTTTGCGCCGAAGTGTCCGTATTCCCAATCAACACACCTTGGCCCAGCAACTGCCCCTGTTGCTGCTGTGCTTTAGCTTGGGCTGTTTTTTAACCCTGACTTTGCCCCGCCTCACCCATGCTGCTCCGGCTGGCTCCGGGTCCGATCGGGGGGTTCTCGATCGGTCCCATCCCGATCGGGCCATTACCCCTTCCCTCTCCCTAGCCCTCGCAGAATCCGCCTTGCGCGATCGGCTCCCCCCCGCCCAAGCCCATCCCTTGCCCCCTAGCCTCCAGCCCGCCCCCACCTTCCCCGGTAGCGGCCTCCTTTCTGCCCTTTCCACTCCCCCCACCAACAGCCCCAGCCTCGATCGGGCCGTCCCCGATCGCGCAACGGGACCGGACTATTTTGACCAAATTCGGCCCTCAGCCCTGGGATACCTGGTTTGGTCCCAGTTTCCGGTGCGGGTGTACCGGGAAGGGGAGACGGCAGCGGCGGGATCGGGAGAGGCCCAGCGGCAGGCGGTGTGGCGATCGGCGGTGGAGCAAGCGGTGACGGCATGGCAGGGGGTGATTCCCCTGGAGTGGACCGACGATCGGGAGGGGGCGGATATTCAAATTTTGCGATCGCGGCCTCCCCTGCGCTACCAAGATGATGGCTCGATCGCCCGTGCCCGCACCGCAGAAACCCGCTACCAATTTCGGCTTGTTCCCGATCGATCGGCCCCAGCCCCCAGCCAAGCCTCCGCGAACCAAGCTCCTCGCATTCAGCCCCAATTCACCCTCTACCTCGGTCCCGGCCAAGCCCCCGCCCAACTGGCCACCACTGCCCGCCATGAGTTGGGCCATGCCCTGGGCCTTTGGGGCCACAGCCTCGATCCCCAGGATGTGATGTATGGGGAGCAGACTGCCCAGCCCCAAACCGTGAGCCAGCGGGATATTAATACCTTGCGGCGGGTCTATCAGCAGCCGACCCAAGTGGGGTGGTCCCTCCAGGGGTAAAGTTGCGAATCATCGGGATGGGGACCGGAGGATTACGGAAATTGAAAAAAACCGGGCAGACCGTTTTCGATCGAGGGTTTTGTCCTCTAGAGTGGGGAATAAGACTCCCTCGGTTGCGGTAGGGGCCAGGTTTCCTGACCCTCTTCCCTGTCCCCTGATCTGGGGAGACACGGAAACCGCTCCCCGACAGATGCTCCCAAAACTTA
>JBMTWK010000281.1:0-5030 GCA_049452395.1 Prochlorothrix sp.
CCCAGCCCCAAACCCGGCCACAAACCCGGCCCCGATCGCCCAGGTCACCAATCCTCCCATTGCAGCCACAGCAGAATCGATGTTAGCGGCCTATGCAGCGGGCGATCGTAACTTTGCTGAGCATCGGTGTGAGGGCTTTCAGTTTGCCAATGCTGTCTTGGTGGGGGCCAACCTCAGCCGAGGAAATTTCCACCGAGCCAACTTTGAGGCGGCGGATCTGACGGGGGTGGACCTCAGCCGCAGTGACTTGCGGGAGGCGAATTTAGCGCGGGTGAATTTAACGCGGGTGTACTGCAACTACACCGACTTTAGCGGGGCCAATCTCCAGGGGGCCAATCTTTCCGATGCCCATCTGACCAATAGTCAGTTCCAGGATACCGATCTGCGGGGTGCGAACTTGACCTCGGCCCGCATTAGCGATTTTCAGTTGTCCCTAGCCCTGACGGATCACAAGACCATTTACCCCAATGGCCAAACACGCAAGCGCCGCTGGCAATTCTAGGGCGTTAATAGAAAAATTTCGGTCGAGGCAAATCCCCCGTGGTTGCCCGATTTGGACCGTTAGAAGAAATTCCGAATCACATCAGCCGTCAGATCGGTGATGCGATCGACCACCCGATCGGCCCCCGCCTCCTGCAACCGTTGGCCATAGGCAGCACGACGATCGGCGGGTTCCCAAACATGGGGCGGCAAAACCCCAACGGCTACCCAGGGGCGATCGTCCCCCTGTAACCGCGCCTCCCGGATGGTATACAAATCCGCCACCGTATCCCCGGCATAGACCACGGGCAGCTTGGGGGGTAGCCCCAAAACCGCCTCTAAAGTCGCCACCACCTGAAACAAACCTTGGGGCTGGGGCTTATCCGGCGCTTCCCCCATGGCCACCAAGGGCGGAGCCACCAACCCCAGCCGCCGTTGCAGAATATATTCCGCCGACCCCCGCGTTGCCCCACTGAAGAAGCCCCAGGCAATCCCCGCAGCGGCCAAACCTTGCAAATAATCCCGCCCTAGCAACAGCGGCTCTTGGTTAATGTAGCCATCCCAGCGATCGGGATTGTCCAGATCCTGCCCCCGATATTGGCGCTGAAAATAGTCCACTACGGCTGCATAGTCGAGGGCGATCGCGTCCCGATCCTGGCCCTGGCTTTCAAAGTAGCGGTAGGTTAGCTCCTGGGATCCCAGCCAATCGTTATTCCAAATGCCTTCAGCCTTGAGGCGATCGATATCCTCCATGGAGGGCCGAAAAGCACCAGCGGTGAAGTGTTCCACGGTGTCGGCGATCGCCCGCCGGTAGGAGTTGCCCACATCCCGCACCACCCCATCAATATCAAAAACCGCAATGGCACGGGCGGGCGTTCCAGGTTGTAGCTGACAGGGTTCCTGGGCAAAATCCAGGACTGCATTGGGATTTAGGCTTTGGTTGGGGTCGGGGGAAGAGATGGGCATGGGATGACAACAGGGCCAACGCCGATCGGTTTGGCCATAAAAATAAGGTGAGCATTGCCCACCCTACCAGGAGATGAGGAATTTTGAATTGTGCTAATCAGACTGGAGTCGGCTGCAAGGCCAAGGGTCGCTCTCTAGCTCATGGATGCATGGCTGCGATCGTAGCCGCTAGACCCAGCCGTTGGCTTCCCTTGGATGTGGTTAGAAAAGTGGGCAACCTCTTCTGCACTAATGCCCACATCTTCAGCAACCCGTGTCAGCAGGGCTTGATCCCGCTTTTTCACTTCGCGGTGGTGTTGCACCATCAAGCAACGGGCCTTTTCCGTCACCTCTAGGTGAGCGCAGGGGCCAGCATTGGCAGGGGCCGCATTCAGTTCAGCAGGAGCCGCAGCGGCATCAAGGGGAAGAGTATCGGAGTTAGAAAGTGTCATTGTTCTCAAGACCTTTTTTATGAAAGAACCAACTAAAAAAACGTGAAGGGCAGGGTTACGAGTTCGTAATCCTAGGGATGAAGCACAAAAGGTTTATGAGGAGTTGCTTCATTTCTGTATCTATTGTTACCAAATTAATCTTGGTTTTGCCATTTCGACATCAAACGTCACAAAACCATGACTAAGCTATAACGCTTTGTTGAGAAAGCTGGGCAAATCCCGCTAAAGCGTCAATAATGAACAGCATGGTTCATGAAGACCTCGCAACTTTGCCGCTAGCACCACCCTGCAACCTTGCACTCTCTGGCACCGTTGCACCCGATGACTTAGCTCTAGGGAACTTCGATTCCTGCTTCGCTACACAGAGCTGTGAGTTTTCAGAATCTCTATAAATCACCCCGATTTATCCAACCGATAAATTCAACCGTTCAAAACCTCGATACACCTTTATTTCCGCGATAGGCGTAGAACCCAGGCTGTCACCAGTCTGGGTTTTCTCTGTGGCGCTCTTGCGGGTCGTTCGTCATTCTTGCTAGTCGCAGTTTTTTCAGGTAACCATGGCCCCCAAACCCACCCGATCGCTCCCGCCCGGTTTGCTGATCCAAACTGGCCAATGGGTCTGGCGCACCCTGTGGCAAGTCATGATGGCCCAGATGGCCCCCCGCGATCGCACCGGAGCCTACCAACGCCCCCCCAGCCAATTTCGGGGTGACTTGGGCGATTCCCGCAATCCCGATCCCAACCATCCCCACCCCGCCGAACCCGATCGCTATCGCCTCATTGTGGGCACCGGCTGCCCCTGGGCACACCGCACCCTAGTGGTTCGCGCTTTAAAAGGCTTAGAAGCCGCCATTCCCCTCACCTTGGTGGTGCCCAAACCGGAGGCCGGAGGCTGGGTCTTTGTCGAACCCTTCCAGGGCTGTAGCAGCTTGGCCCAGGCGTACCAGTTGGCGCAACCGGGCTATACGGGCCGCTGTACGGTGCCGGTGCTGTGGGACGATCGCCGCCAGACGATCGTCAATAATGAAAGCGCCGAGATTATCGTTTGGCTCAACGATCGCTGCAATGCCTTTGCCCAAAATCCCGACTTAGACCTCTATCCGGCAGATCTGCGGCAGACGATCGATCTTTGGAATGAAAAAATCTACCACCGGGTCAATAACGGCGTGTATCGCTGCGGTTTTGCCCAAACCCAGGCCGCCTATGACCAAGCCTGTAACGAGCTATTTGAGCAACTGGATGAATTAGAGTCGCTGCTAGCAGGGCCGCAGTTATCCGCAACTAGCTCCGACGGGCGATCGGGCCAAGACCTCACCCAAGCTCCCGGTTCTGATCTGGATTCCAGCCCCGATTCCAGTCCCGATTTCGACCTCGATCGGCCTCGGTATATCTGCGGCGATCGCCTCACCCTCGCCGATGTTCGCCTCTTTACCACCCTCTTTCGCTTCGATGCGGTTTACCATCCCCTCTTCAAATGCAGCCGCCGCCGCATCCAAGACTACCCCGCCCTCTCTCGCCACCTGCGATCGATCTACCACCTCCCCGGCGTTGCCGCCACCTGCGACCTCAACCAAGTCAAGCAAGACTACTTCGGCAACCTCTTCCCCCTCAACCCCAGCGGCATCATTCCCCAAAGCGCCCCAGACCCAATCGCCCAAACCACCCCAGGACTCATAGAAACGGCCAAAAGTTAGCCCCAACGCTTCCGCGTGATCCCAATTCTGGTAGGATGAATTTTAACTGTAGTATTAATTACTCACTCCCCCTTCCCCTTGGGGCTTGGCGGGTTTAGGGCTTCATCGTGGGATGCCACAACACGGACTGCCACAACACAGAATGCCAAAAAACTTCAGTTAAATTCCCCGGAATTTAACATCGGTGCTTCTTCTGGACCTAAGCTTGGGGTAACTTGCAGCCCCTAGCCCACCGTTTGGAAGAATCCAATAACCAGAACTTTATTCTGCTTCCAAGAGACCGGGCACTGGTGCGCGGGATTTTTTAAGCTTTGATTAAGCACAGGGACACAGTTAGAGGAGAGCTATGAGTAAGCCAGACCGCGTGGTTTTGATTGGAGTCGCAGGAGACTCAGGATGCGGCAAATCCACCTTTTTGCGTCGCCTGAGCGACTTGTTTGGCAAAGAGCTGATCACCGTTATCTGTTTAGATGACTACCACAGTCTCGATCGCAAGCAGCGCAAAGAACACGGGGTTACAGCCTTAAACCCCAAGGCCAACAACTTTGACCTCATGGCAGAGCAAGTGAAAGCTCTGAAAGAGGGCAACGCCATCGATAAGCCCATCTATAACCACGAGACTGGCTGCATTGACCCCCCTGAGCGCATTGAACCCAACCACATCATCGTGATTGAAGGTCTGCACCCTCTCTATGATGAGCGCGTGCGGGAACTGCTGGACTTCAGCGTTTACCTCGACATCAGCGATGAAGTGAAAATTGCTTGGAAGATTCAGCGGGATATGGCCGAGCGTGGCCACACCTACGAAGATATCCTGGCTTCGATTAATGCCCGTAAGCCTGACTTTGAAGCCTACATCGATCCCCAAAAGCAATATGCCGATGTGGTGCTGCAAGTCCTGCCCACCAACCTGATTAAGGATGACACGGAGCGCAAGATTCTGCGGGTCCAAATGATCCAGCGCGAAGGTGTGGACAGCTTCTCCCCGGCCTATCTCTTCGACGAAGGGTCTACCATTCACTGGACTCCCTGCGGTCGCAAGCTGACCTGTTCTTACCCCGGCATCAAGATGTACTACGGTCCCGACAGCTACTACGGGAACGAGGTTTCGATTCTAGAAGTCGATGGTCAGTTCGACAACCTAGAAGAAATGATCTACATCGAAGGTCACCTCAGCAAGACCGACACCAAGTACTACGGTGAGCTAACTCACCTGCTGCTCCAGCACAAGGAATACCCCGGTTCCAACAATGGTACGGGTCTGTTCCAGGTGTTGGCTGGCCTGAAGATGCGGGCTGCCTATGAGCGCATCACGGCAACGGAAGCCAAGGCTACGACTGTGCCCGCTGCTGCTGCTACCGCTTAATTTTTGGCGAAGGGTCCACCGTGGCCCTTTGCGCCATCACCATGACATAAATTGTTCAATTGGGGGCATTTGCCCCCTTTTTTTATGCACAGA
>JBMTWK010000282.1:0-5026 GCA_049452395.1 Prochlorothrix sp.
CAACCCACACTGAATGCACTTTGGCAACTGCATTTCAGATGCGCTTACCCTGGCTCCCCCCCCCAGCCGCGCCCCGATCGGCTGGCTCTTCCACACCCTAGCCACCCAAACCGAGCGGGTTGAACAAACCCATTGGGAACGCGGCCTCGATCGGCTAGCCGATGTGGTGGATAGTTTGGGCCTGATCCGGATCCTGGGATCGATCGGCAACTTAGCCCTCCTCCTAGCGCTGCTGTCCTGGATGACAGGCGGGGCAGACCGTCGCCAAGCCCAGGACTACCAAGCCTGGAGCGTCATTAGTACCGCCGCCGCGATCGAGGCAGAATACCGCGATGTCACCGCCGCCGATGGCAGCGTCACCCAACAAATCGTAGTGGGCAGCAGTGGGGAAGGGGGCCGCACCGCCGCGATCGAAGCCCTGCACAACAACAACGTCAATCTATCGGGCCTAGAAGCCCCAGGGGCAATGCTGGTAGGCCTGGATCTGGGGCAACGGGGATCCTTCGGACAGGACAACAAAGACTGTTGGCCATGGCTGCCCTGGGGCTGCACGCCCAACGCTAACCTCTATGCAGCCGATTTAAAAGGGGCCGATCTCTATGGATCGAACCTAAAAGGAGCCAACCTCAAAAACGCCGATCTCTCCCATGCTTTGATGAGCGCCAGTAATCTCCAAAACACGAACCTGCACGATGCTATCGTGACCGGAGTAGACTTCACGGGCAGTAACCTCCAAGGCGCTGACCTGCACCAGGTAGCCTTGCAGGATGTCATTCTAGTCGGGACCGTCTTGAGTGAGGCCCAAAATTTAACCGATGCCCAGTTAGACGGGGCGTACCTCTGCAAGACCCAACTGCCCACAGGACTGGAGACCCCCCGCGATCGGGACTGCGACAAAATCGCCCAACTTTTGGTCGATCGCTACGGTTGGTTCAGCACCATCGAAGAAGCCCAAGCCTACCTCGACTCCGTACCCAATCCCACAGAACCCTAACCCCCGCCGCCCCCCAGCTCCCACGCTGTGAGCCAATATAAAAACCCAAAATCCCAAAGAAAAAAGCCCCAAACTGCATAGGGGCAGGTTTTTGACACAGTTTTTGACCCTCACCGGAGCATAAACTAAACCTGCCCTCTTTTAGAACCCTTACAGCTTGGGCGCATCTCAGGCTTGGGGAGGAAATCAGGTCGGGGCAATCCCCCCGTGGTTGCCCTGGGTTTGGGCCAAAGAGGGTCGGCACAGGGGCACGACCCCTACCCATCATTTATCTTCTGATCCAGCAATACCTAAACCAAGGCTTCTTCTTTCACCAGCTTGTCCCAACCTAGGTCTTTCAGGGCGGTATTGCGGCGGAGGGGGCGGGTCACCAGTTCCAGGATGTCGCGGGAATTGCCGAAACCGTGGATTTGGGCAAAGGTGAACTCCACCGACCACTTGGTGCTAATGCCACGGGCCTCTAGGGGGTTAGCGTGGGCCATGCCGGTAATCACCAGATCAGGCTGAATGTCCTTGATGCGCTGAATTTGGTTATAGTTATCCGGTTTTTCGACAATGCGGGGCAGTTCTACACCCATATCGGTGCAGGTCTTCTCCAGCAGTTGCAGCTCGGCCCCTTGGTAGCGCTTATCCATGTAGGGAATGCCAATTTCCGGCACCGTCATGCCGCAGCGAATGAGGAAGCGGGCAAGGGAAATTTCCAGCAGGTTATCCCCCATGAAAAAGACAGATTTACCGCGAATAATGGCGAGATATTCCTCTAGACCGGCCCAAATCTGCTGTTCTCGCTCTTCCAGCCCCTGGGGTTCAATTTCTAGCACAGAGCAGATTTTCTCGACCCAGGCGCGGGTCCCGTCGGGACCGATCGGGAAGGGTGCCCCAATCAGCTTGCACTTACGGCGGCGCATTAAGGTTGTGGCCGTGCGGGAGAGAAAGGGGTTGACTCCGGCCACAAAGTAGCCTTCTTCCAAGACGGGTAGCTCGGTATAGCGCTTGGCGGGTAACCAGCCGGAAACCTTAATCCCTTGCTTTTTCAGTTCCAGGGTTAGCTGGGTCACCACGGGATCCGGGAGCGACCCAAACAGAACCAGGGGATGGTGATTTTTGTACTCACTCTCGGTGTGAACCGCTGGGGCCTCAGATTTGCGACCCAGGTTAAAGAGCCGCTGAATTCCGCCGGTACGCTCTTCTTTTTCCTCAGCGCTGGCGACTTGGCTGGGGCAGCGGTTCGCCATGGCGGCTAGCACCGTATCTTCCCCTTGGGTAAAGGCATAGTCTAGGCCATTGGCGCGGGCTACGACGATCGGAATGCCCAGCTCAGCCTCTAGCTTGGGGGCAATGCCTTCAAGGTCGGTTTTGATAATTTCCGTGGTGCAGGTGCCAATCCAAACAATGACGCTGGGGTTACGATCGCGCTTAATCTGCTCACACAGCCGCTTTAGCTCTTCATAATCGTTCAGTTTCGCCGAAATATCCCCCTCTTCTAGCTCAGCCATGGCATAGCGGGGTTCCGCAAAGATCATCACCCCCATCGCATTCTGGAGAAAATAGCCGCAGGTCTTGGTCCCAATCACCAGAAAAAAGCTATCTTCAATTTTCTGGTAGAGCCACGCAACGCAGCTAATGGGGCAAAAGGTATGGTAATTGCCAGTTTCGCAGTCGAAATTGAGGGCAGAAGGGGCTTGGGTGGCAGTCATAGGTCTGTGGTGGGAAAAGGGTCAAGAATGGGGCTGGGAAGGGTCAGACGGGAGTGGAGGTGTGAAAATGTAGGAAGAAAACCGGCAGCGCAGGAAGAAGCTTGACTATCCAAGAAGCAGCTTGGCTATCTAGGGAAGAGAAAAGCAGCGCCGAGACTAGAGAAACAGGGAAGACTAGGACGATCGCGCTGGTTATGTACCGTAGAAACTCCAGACGTGGAAACTCCCTGCTTGGAAGCCTCTTGCTTGAAAGCTCCCTGCGTGAGAACTTCATGCGCGGAAACTTCATGCTTGGAGACTTCACTTAAGATGTCGCCCGATCGATCGCCTGCCCATGACCCAATAACAGACCTAAAGGTTGCTTTCAGGCCGGATCAGAGGGATGCAGTGCATCGGGCAGCAGTCCAGCGGAAATTTCTACATCAGACATTCCCATGCTGGGATTATGGCCGTTAGTGCCCAGTTCAATGTCTGGATCAAAGTTCAGTTGCAGCACTTCGATGATGGCATCTTCGTCGGCGTTGAGCTGGAAGAAGGGCACCATCAAGTTCCCTAACTTGGGTTCTAGGGCATTGACGACCCCCAAAATGAGGGAAGAGGTGGGCCGCTGGCCCCCGTCGGGGGTGCGCACCGATCGCCCTGCCATTTGCAAACTCAGCCAAGGGCGATTGGCTTGGTAATAATCCAGCCATTTTTGGCGGATCGAGGCGGTAAAGGACTCAAAGAAGGCCATAGCTCAGATTCTCAGTAACGGTAGACCGGGCAGTCTAGGGGGGATTGTCAGCAGCCCCACGCCCAGCATTTGGGGTCAATCCTGATCCGTGGGCCGGGATTTGTCAACGGCGGCGGGATAGGTCACCGGGATAATACCCGATCGACTCCCAAAATCTACCGTTTTGCTGGAATCTGTCACTAAAATCTGTCCCTGGGGTCCGTCGTGGGCGATCGATCTTCGGAGATCGATCTTGGGCGATCGATCGTCAGCCTTCAATTGTGAGCAATCGATCGTGAGCCAAGGCTAGGGGCTAAACCATCATCAGTTCCATCTCTGCCTCGGCAGCTTGGGCCGGAGCCTCCGCCGGGGGGTTGAGGTAGAAGTCAGACAGAAGGCTAAAGAGTTCACGATCGGGGGTGTCCTGGGGCACCACCCCTTCGGGACGGGCCAGCACCTGATCGGCAATGTTGAGGTAATACTCACAAATGGGCAGCAGCGAGGGATCCGCCTCCGCCATCTCAAAAATGGTCTTGCCCTTCACCCGCGAAACCCGAATATCCTCAATCAGCGGCAGCACTTCCAACACCGGAATCGGCACCGCTTCCACATACTTATTAATCAGATCCCGCTTTGAGGTGCGGTTACCGATCAAACCCGCCAGACGCAGCGGATGGGTCCGAGCCTTCTCCCGCACTGATGCGGCGATGCGGTTGGCGGCAAACAGGGCATCAAAGCCGTTATCCGTCACGATGAGGCAGTAATCCGAGTAATTCAGCGGGGCCGCAAACCCCCCACAGACCACATCCCCCAGCACATCAAAGAGAATCACGTCATATTCATCAAAGGCGTTCAGTTCCTTGAGCAGCTTCACGGTCTCGCCGACCACATAGCCGCCGCAACCGGCCCCCGCAGGCGGTCCCCCCGCTTCCACACAGTCCACACCGCCGTAGCCCTTGTAAATCACATCTTCGGGCCAAATATCTTCATAGTGGAAGTTCTTTTCCTGGAGGGTATCAATAATGGTGGGGATCAGAAATCCGGTGAGGGTAAAGGTGCTGTCGTGCTTGGGGTCACAGCCAATTTGCAGGACTTTTTTGCCGCGCTTGGCCAAAGCCACGGAAATATTGCAGCTTGTGGTGGACTTGCCAATACCACCTTTGCCATAGACCGATAGTTTCACGGGATGTCCCTCCTGGGTTGGGTTAGCGGAGTTTGTGGGTGTTAGGGATTTTGTTATAGGGGTCTCAATCTGAGAGAGAGGTCTGAGAAAGAGGTCTGCGAGAAAGGTCTGAGACTAGAGCGCTGTTACAGCGGGCGCGAGTTGCGAGAGATTCAAGCTGGAAGTGCCGCTTCATCACGGCGGCACAAGCTCCAACTCATTTGCCTCATCAGTTGTCTGCATTATTGGGCCAAGGTGAGGCGGTTGGGAAGGGGGGTAGATTTTGAAAATCGCCGTAAACCGAATCTAAGCTTTAATTTAGAGATTATTTATTGACCCAAAGACCCTTAGAGTTCTCCAAAGCTTTTCTAGATTTATTTTAGAGTTTTACAATTTATTTTTATATTTATCAGTACATTAGACAAAGATTAAGGATCTTAACGGGATCCCGGTGCAAGCAC